>DAOUAG010000173.1:0-7893 GCA_034433815.1 Dehalococcoidia bacterium
ACGACCGCGACGTTGTACTGCTTAGCCATCCCCTTCATCCCCTACTGAACTCGTGCCCTCCATCCAGTAGCGAAATCTTAGCCGATTCCGGTCTTGCCGGCCACCCCCGTAGGCTTTCGGCGCGACCTTTGACCCCAGGCCCGGGCCCGTCTATCATCATGTATGCCGCAGCGCGCACCAACCCCTCTGGAGCAAGCAAGGAGTTTTCCCGTGGAGATCAAGGTAGAAGCTGGCGATATCACCCAGCACCCCGCTAAGGCTGTCATAGTCAACCTCTTCGAAGGCGTCACCCACCCGGGCGGCGCCACAGGGGCCATGGACAGAGCCCTGGGTGGCGCCATCACCCAGCTCATCGCGGAGGGCGAGATCAAAGGCAAGAAGGACGAGGTGACCCTGATCCACAGCCTGGGCAAGGTCCCCTCGCCAAGAGTCCTGGTAGCCGGCTTGGGCAAGAGGGAAAAGTTCAACCTGAACGTCATCCGCGATATCACTGCGGTGTCCCTGCGCAGGGCTCGCTCTGCCGGCGCTAAGACCGCCGCCACCATACTCCACGGCGCTGGCATCGCTGGCCTCGATCCGGAGGACTGCGCCCAGGCCATCGCTGAGGGCGCCATCATGGGCACCTATCGCTTCCGCCGCTACAAGCACGACAACGAGAACGGCAGCACCGACATCGAGACCCTCCACATCGTGGAACACGATGCGTCAAAGTTGGAGGCCGTACGCCGCGGCGTCGATCGCGGCAGCATCCTCGCCCAGGCCGCCTGCCACACCCGCGACCTGGCCAATGAGCCCGCCAACGCACTGCCGCCCGCCGTCTTCGCCGAACGAGCCGAGGCCCTGGCGCGCGACGCCGGCCTGGAGTCCGAGGTTCTGCACGAAGCCCACTTGCGGGAGCTGGGCATGGGCGCCCTCTTGGGGGTCGGCGCTGGCTCCACCCACCCCCCTCGCTTCATCATCATCAAGTACCGAGGCCGGCCGGACAGCGACCGGACAGTGGGCCTCATCGGCAAGGGCATAACCTTCGATTCCGGCGGCATCTCCATCAAGCCTGCCGCGGGGATGGAGGCCATGAAGGGCGACATGTCCGGGGGCGCTGCCATCATCTCGGCCATGTGGGCCATCGGGAAGCTGAAGCCGCCCATCAACGTCACGGCCCTCATACCCGCCGCCGAGAACATGCCCTCGGGTTCCGCCACCAAGCCCGGCGACATCCTGCGGGCCATGAACGGCAAGACCATCGAGGTCATCAACACGGATGCGGAAGGCCGCCTGATCCTGGCGGACGCCATCTGCTACGCCCGCCGCGAGAAGCTCTCACCCATCATCGACGTGGCCACCCTCACGGGCGCCATGCAGATCGCCCTCGGGCCCTCCGCCACAGGCTTCATGGCCACCGACGACTCCTTGGCCCAGACCATCATCCGCGCCGGCGAGAAGGCCGGCGAGCTCATGTGGCGATTCCCCCTCATCGACGACTACGCAGAGGGGATGAAGAGCGACGTTGCCGACATCAAGAACGCGGGGCCGCGCAACGGCGGCGCCATCAACGCCGCCAAATTCCTGCACTTCTTCGTCGAGGATACCCCCTGGGTCCACATCGATATGGCCGGCACCGACGACGCGGAGAAGGACAAGGGCGTCTACGTCAAGGGTTCCACGGGCATCCCCACCCGCACCCTCATCAACGCCATCCTGGAGCTAGCTGCGGCAGACTAGCCGCCGGGCGTAAGCGACGCCATAGTGGGGCGGCAGGTGGCCTATCTGCGCCGCCCGAAGATGGCCCGCGCTAGCATCCACAGCCCGAAGAACGTAAGGGCCGTGGCGATGATGCGCGACCAATCGATGATGGGCACGAATCGGGTCTCATCCTCCGTCACCTCGAGGACGCCCACGGGATGCACCCGCACCATGCCGCCGCCGCCCCCTCCTACGCCGGCCTTCTCCTCCGCTCCATCGTCCGAGGGTTCGATGCCCACTCCACCGCCGCCACCGAACATATACGCTACCAGGGCGACAGGTATGACCGTTCGCCCTGCGATATCGCGCGGCTCCCCGTATACCGTATCCACCCGCGCCGTCTTGCGCACCCGTTCCAGTATCTGGGTCGCCACGTTCTCTCCGCCCTGGGGTAGATCCTGCATGGCTTCCTCCTTTTGGGGCTGATATCCTCGCAGGGCTTGCCACAAAGGCATCCCCGCGCTGGGCCTTCGCGCGCCCTGCCTATCGCGCTTCCGTTACGCGCGGCTCGCCACGACCAGGAGCCAATTGCGAGGCGAGAGGTGCAACCCCAGTTCCTTGAACGCCTCCCTTGCGCCCTGCTTTAGCGCGTCCCGGCCCTCCGCCAATGGCACCCCGGGCAGCACGCCCTCGATCCAGAGGCTGTACTCGCTTATGGCCTCGAAACCGCTCAGCGGCATCTGGACCGTCATCACCTCTTTCTTGCGGACGGTAAAGCCGTTTTCCTCCAGCAACCTTAAGTACTGTCCCTCGCTCAACCGGACGCGAGCCTCCACCTTCACGCTCTTCTCGGGCATCAGGCCGTAGCGGGATTTCAGGGCCCGCAGCGCCTTCATCATCCAGCGGCGGTAGAACTGTTCGGCCTCCGGCGGCTCGGCGCCATCGTAGAAGGAGGTGTTGAATGAGAAGGTGCCACCCTCGCGGAGGGTCTTGCGCACCTCCGAGAGCACCCGCTCCTTCTCTCTCACCAGGTGGATGGCGTTGCAGAAGAAGATGGCATCCACGGGCTTGCGCACCAGCTCCGAGAGGCGTTCGGCTCCCCCCTGGATGAACCGAATCACCGCGCCGCTGAAGTTCTCCAGGTTCCGCTTGGCCACCTCCAGCGCCGTCTCGGAGGGCTCCACGGCGATGACCTCGGCCCCTGGCCCGGAAGCCACCTCCTCGGCTAGCAGCCGCGTCACCGCCCCGGTGCCGGCCCCTAAGTCCACCACCTTCTGACCTTTGCGCAGGCCAGTTAGCGCCACCAGGCGCCGGTTGACCTCTTGGTAGAAGGGGTGGCTGGCGAACTTCTCTAGCGTGAATCCGGGCGTCTCGCCCTGTGGTGCGGCGGTCTCCTTAATCATGGGGCGGCCTCTTCCTGAAGAGTTCTAAGACTCTGTCAAGTATACGCCACGCCACATCATATTTCGACATCATCGGCAACTCTTCTTGTCCTTCGGCGTCCAGGATCGTCACCTTGTTCGTGTCAGCGCCGAATCCGGAGCCCTCGGCCGTGATGTCGTTGGCAGCGATCAGGTCCAGGCCCTTGCGCTCCAGCTTGAGCCGGGCGTTGGCCAAGAGGTCGTGGCTTTCGGCAGCGAAGCCCACTTTCACCAGGCCGCGCCTCGCTGGCAGCTCCCCCAGTATGTCCGGCGTGCGCACCAGGCGCAGCGTTAGCCCATCCGTCTCCTCTCGCTTGATCTTGCGGCCAGCCGCTCTCTCGGGCTGATAGTCCGCGACGGCGGCAGCCATGATGACGGCATCGGCCCCTTCGGCCTCGGATAGCACGGCGTCCCGCATCTCCTCGGCCCGCCGCACCCTGATGGTGGGGACTCCGTAGGGGTCCGGCAGGGCGCTGGGGCCGGTCACCAGCACGACCGAGGCCCCCCTGTCCCGGGCAGCCTCGGCGATGGCGAACCCCATCTTCCCAGAGGAGTAGTTCCCTATGTAGCGCACGGGGTCGATGGGCTCCTGGGTTCCGCCGGCGCTGACCACGATCTTTTTTCCCGCTAAGTCTCCATTCCGGCCCAGGAGATAGCGCAGGGCGCCTATGATGGTCTGCACCTCGGCCATGCGTCCCAGACCCACGTGCCCGGAGGCCAGTCGGCCCTCTTCCGGCCCTACGACGTGAACCCCGCGCTCTTTGAGCACGGCCACGTGGCCCTGGGTGGCCGGGTGGCCGTACATCTGCGCGTCCATGGCCGGGCAGACCATCAGAGGTGCGCGCGTGGCCAGAGCCGTCAGGCTGACCATATCCTCTGCCAGCCCCAGGGCCAGGCGCGCCAAGGTGGTGGCCGTGGCGGGCGCCACCACCATGGCGTCGGCTGCCCGCGCCAAGGCCACGTGCGCCTCCGCCAGACCAGAAGCCGGATCCCACATGTCGGCGTAGGCTCGCCGGCCCGTGACGCCCTCGAAGGTGATGGCCGAGACGAAGCGTGTGGCCTCCGGCGTCATCACCGTGTCCACGCGCGCTCCGGCCTGGGTCAGCTTGCTCGCTAAATCGGCGGCTTTGTAGGCGCCTATGCTCCCGGTGACCCCCAGGACGACGTTACGGTCCGTCAGGTTATACATGTCTCAGCCGCGGTTCAGGCTGTGGATGATGCGCAGCCCCTGCAACGTGAGGTCGGGATCGATGATGTCTATGATATCGGTTTCGCGGCCGATGACCCGGGCGAAGCCGCCGGTTCCGATGACCTTGGCGCTGCCGCCCAGCTCCTCCTTTATGCGTCCGACGATGCCCTCGATGAGCCCCACGTAGCCGAAGAGGATGCCCGACTGCATGGCCGCCACGGTGTTGCGGCCGATGGCGCTACGGGGTCTCGTCAGCTCCACCCGGTAGAGCTTCGCTGCCCGGCGGAACAACGCCTCCGCGGCTATGCCCACGCCCGGAGCCAGCGCGCCCCCGAGGTAGTCGCCGTCCTTGTTCACTGCATCGAACACTGTCGCCGTTCCCAGGTCTACCACGATGAGGGGCGGCGGCCCGTACAGATGCAGCGCCGCCACGGCATCGGCCACCCGGTCTGCGCCCACGTCCCGCGGCGTATCGTACAGGATGCGCAAGCCGGTGCGCACCCCAGCGTGCACGGAGAGAGGCCGCACGTCGAAGTAGCGATCGCACACGGTTTCGAAGACGGGGTCCAGGTCCGGGACGACGCAGGCCATCGCCGCTTCGTCTATATCCGAGGCTGATATCCCTTCGTGTCCCAGGAGGCTGAGGATGAGCACCGCGTACTCATCCGGCAGCTTTTCCACGTCAGTGGCAAATCGCCACGTGGCCCGCAGGCGGTCTCCGTCGAAGACCCCCATGGTGACGTTGGTGTTGCCGATATCCAGGGCCAACAGCATAGCATTCCCTCCACCGGCCTGCGGCGCCGCCATTATATCCGCCCCTCTTCTGGCCCGGCAACGGCCCGTTTTCCATGGTCTTCTTTACCCGTTCGAAAAGGCCATTCATCTTCGCTCCCCTATTGACATAAACTTGTTGACTCCCCTCGCTCCCGCTTGCTATTGTTCCGCCATCCGCTCCCACACAAACACCACGCCTGCCCTAGCGCAGGCCCACCACGGGAGGCTCGACATGGGGGATCCGTCTGCACAGCGTGTCTGGGACGCTGCCCTGGGACAGCTCCAGATCCACGTCACACGTCCCAATTTCGATACTTGGCTCAAAGACACGCAGGGGCTCCGCATCTCCGATGGCTGCTTCGTCGTCGGCGTTCCCACGGAGTTCGTTAAGGAGTGGCTCGCCACCAGGATGCGCGGGCTGGTAGCCCAGACCGTTTCTGGCATCCTAGGCCAGCCAATGGAGATCGCCTTCGAGATCGCCCCTCGTAACGGCAACGGGAACGGCAGCAGTCCGTCGGCCACCGCGGAACTGCCTCTCGCTACCGCGTCTCCCGTCGATGTCGTCACCTCCAGCCCCGTCATCCCGCAGCGGCTCAACCCCCGCTACACCTTCCGCTCCTTCGTCGTAGCCGACTGCAATCGTCTCGCCGCCGCCGCCGCCATCGCCGCAGCCGAACGCCCCGGCGAGGACTACAACCCTCTCTTCATCTACAGCAGCCCGGGGCTGGGCAAGACGCACCTCCTTCAGGCCATCGCCCAACGCGCCGCGCAGGCCGGTAGCGCCCCGCAGGGGAAGATCCTATACGTCACCTCCGAGCAGTTCACCAACGAGTTCATCTCCGCCATCGGCCAGGGCCGCGGCGATGAGTTCCGCCGCCGCTACCGCTCCCTGCGCCTTCTCCTGGTGGACGACATCCAGTTCCTGGCCAACAAGGGGCGCACCCAAGAGGAGTTTTTCTACACCTTCAACGACCTCCACTCCGACGGCTGCCAATTGGTCGTGGCCAGCGACCGCCATCCTTCCGCCATACCGGGTTTGGAGTCTCGCCTCATCTCCCGCTTCCAGTGGGGTCTCGTGGCCGACATCCAGCCGCCGGACGAGGAGACCCGCCTGGCTATTCTCTTCACCAAGGCACGCGAGCAGAAGGTCGACCTCCCCCACGACGTGGCTCAGTTCCTGGCCTCCCGCACGCGAGACAACATCCGCGAGCTGGAGGGCTCTCTTAACCGGGTGGTCGCCTTCGCCAGGCTCACCTCCTCGCCCATCACCCTCCAGGTCGCTTCTCGCGCCCTCGTCGCCCTCACCCCGTCCGCGTCGGCCCCGGGCGACCCGCAGGCCATCCTCAAGGCAGTATCCGCCTACTACAACATTCCGGTCCCTGCTCTCACGGGCAAAAGCCGGGCCAAGCCCATCGCCGAGGCCCGCCACGTAGCCATGTACCTCCTGCGAGAAGATGCCGATCTCGCCCTCAAGCAGATCGGCCTCCTCCTCGGCCACCGCGATCACTCCACCGTCATCCACGGCATCCAGAAGATCACCCACGCCCTCTTGGCCGACCCTCGCCTCGGGCTCCAGTTGGCCGAGATCAGGGCCATGACCGCTCGCTCCTGACGCCCTCTCCACGCATCTCCCACATTTCCCACAACATCCCGCGGGATGCCGCCTGGGAGCGGCATCCCTCTTCCCTCTCGCCGGGCCCTTTCCACGCGCCTGCGGCCTAACCCATCCACACCGTCACCTCCTTCCCACACGCCTCTCCACACTCCCCCACCATCTCTGCTCCCGCACGTCTTCACACTTCCACAGCCCCTACTACAGTTACTACTAACGTCAACCCTACCTACGTCACCTATAATTTGGTTTGTCATGATAGACCGTGTAGAGATCGTCGTTCGTGGTGGGGACGGTGGAAATGGCTGTGTGAGCTTCCGGCGGGAGAAATACGTCCCCCGCGGGGGCCCAGATGGCGGGGATGGTGGAAAAGGCGGCGACGTGATCTTGGTGGCGGATCCTTCGGTACGCACTCTGCGGGAGCTGGGACGGCGGAGGGTGTACAGGGCGGCCAGGGGAGGCCATGGGCAGGGCGCTGGCAAGCATGGGCGGAACGCGCCGCCGCTGGTGCTTCGGGTGCCCGCAGGGACCGAGGTGTGGAGCGTGCGGGCGGATGGGGAGAGGGAGAAGATTGGCGATCTGCTGGAGGACGGGGCGAGGCTGGTGGTGGCCAGGGGTGGCGTTGGCGGCTGGGGGAATGCCAGGTTCGCGACCTCGACGAACCGGGCGCCTCGTATCGCGCAGCGCGGCCAGGAGGGTGAGCAGAAGCGGCTGGTGCTGGAACTGAAGCTGCTGGCAGATGTGGGTCTGGTAGGTCTGCCGAACGCCGGAAAGTCCACCCTGCTGCGGGCCATATCGGCGGCGCGGCCGAAGGTGGCGAGCTACCCGTTCACCACGTTGGAGCCCGTTCTGGGGGTCGTGGAGCGCGGGTGGAGGACCTTCGTAGTGGCCGATATCCCGGGGCTGATAGAGGGAGCGCACGAGGGCGCGGGTCTGGGTCTCGACTTCCTCCGCCACATCGAGAGGACGAGGTTGATCGTGCACTTGGTGGATGGATCGAGCGGGGATCCCGTGGCGGATTACCGGACGGTGATGAGGGAGCTAAAAGAGTACGGGAAGGGGTTGGAGGAGCGGCGACGTCTGCTAGCAGTTAACAAGGTGGACATGCCGGAAGTGAGGGAGAGGATCGGCGAGATCGGCGAGGCGTTCCGTCAGGCGGGGGAAGAGCCGATGTTCATATCGGCGGCGCGGCCGAAGGTGGCGAGCTACCCGTTCAC
>DAOUAG010000174.1:0-19186 GCA_034433815.1 Dehalococcoidia bacterium
TAACCCATGTCATCCCACTTCCTCGCACCGCCTCTTCGGCCCGCCACTTCGCCCGAAGCCAGTGGTACCGGCCATCAGGAGCAGCGCCAGCGCCGCTGATGTAGATGTAACGCTGGACTCCTGCGGCCTTGGCTGCGGCCACCAGCCGCTCCGTCCCCTTGGCATCAATCTCCTCGAAGGTCTCTCCCCGACGCGGGTTCTCGATGGGCAGATTGGGGAACGTCTGGCTGCCGATAACCACCTGGCAGCCCTCCACCGCCTGCTCTAAGGACGCAGGATCCCGCACGTCACCGCGGCGGTACTCGATATCCAGACCGGGAAAACGATGGCTGGCGCGGCTGGGATTGCGAGTCAGCACCGCCACCTTCTTCCCTCTCCGGACCAGCTCTCGCACGATGCCGCCCCCCACGAATCCGGTACCGCCAGCTACCAGTATCATCGCGACCTCCCTCGTCGCATCGCCCCCGATACACGGTTACACTTTCTTGTGAGATGGTACCACGCTGGGTCAACCCCTCTGCGGCTGGCGAGGGCCCCGGCCGCAGCGAGCGCGATGAGTGGCTGCGCCTGCCACCTTCTGCCCTGCTGGGCCAGTGCCGCGAGGAACGCTACCGGGCCAGCGGCCCCGGAGGTCAGCGGCGGAACAAGGTGGAGACGGCGGTCCGGCTGGTGCACGGCCCCTCGGGCCTGAGCGCCCAGGCAGAGGAGTCGCGCTACCTTGATCAGAATAGGCGCCACGCCCTTCGCCGCTTGCGCGAGAGGATCGCCCTCAGGATCAGAGCCCGGCCTGGCGAGACGGACGGTCCGCTGCCACCCGAGTTCCTGGCCTGCCGTACAGCCGCCGGGGGGTTATCGATAAACCGTAGCAACGCCGCCTATCCCATCGTGGTAGCCACGGTGCTGGACGCCCTGGCAGCCGCTAACGGCAGCTACGCCCAAGCCGCCCGCAGGTTGGGGCTGACCACGAGCCAGATCATTCGATTCCTGCGCAGCGACCGGGAACTGTGGCGGGAATGGTCTGAGACGGCTGGCGCCCTTCCGGACGCCGAAACGCCTTGCTGAGGCCCACGGGCCTCGCCTATAATTGGGGCGATGGGCGATGCTGTTACGGCGCCCGGCTCGGATAGCGGCGGCACCCCCCGATTGCAAGGCAAGACCCATAGGACCATCGCTGTGGACGGGTCTGCTGCCTCCGGCAAGAGCACCATCGGCCGCCTGCTGGCCCAAAAGCTCGGCTACCTCTTTCTCGACACGGGCGTCATGTACCGGGCCCTCGCGCTGGCCGCCATCGAACGCGGAATCGACCCCAGTGACAGCGTGGCGTTAGGCGAGCTGGCCCGTTCCGTGAGGATAGACGTTCGGCTAGCCCCTCCTGGAAGCGGCAACGGCACAGCGGTGCTCCTAGACGGCACGGACGTCACGGCGCGCCTGCGATCGCCAGCAGTGGAAGAGGCCGTGTCGCTGGTGTCCCGCGTGCCGGCCGTGCGCCATGCACTGGTGCAAAGACAGCGCGAGATCGCCCAGCGGGGAGATATCGTCATGGCTGGCCGGGACATAGGCACGGTCGTCCTGCCCAGCGCTAGCCTCAAGATCTACCTCGACGCCCCTGTAGAGGAGAGGGCACGCCGCCGCTACGCCGAGTTCGCTTCCATGGGCCGCAATGTCACCCACCAGATGGTGCTGGACGACCTTCGTCGGCGCGACCGCATCGACTCGCAGCGCTCCGTCTCGCCCCTTCGCCCGGCAGAGGACGCCGTCAGAATCGACACGGGCGGCCTTACGCTGGAAGAGGTGCTACAGAAGGTGCTCGTCCTGCTAGACGCTCGCGGGGGCGCGCCTGCCTCAGAACCGGCCGCTGGCAGCAGAGGCCAGCACCGAGCTGGATCGCGATGAAGGATAAGCTGCAGACGCTGTTCTATTGGCTAAACGTGAAGACCTGGGTCCAGGTCATCATCTGGATCACGGTCCGCAAAGACTTTCGCGGCCTGGAGAACGTACCGCGGCGCGGCCCCGTGATCATGACCGCGAATCACCTGAACTTGGCCGACCCCCCGGTCCTCACAGCGGCGATGCCCCGGCGCATCGTCTGGATGGCCAAGAAGGAGCTCTTCGATATCCCCGTTTTCGGCTTTCTGTACCACCTATTCGGCCTCATTCCAGTCCGCCGGTTCGAAGCCGATCTCTCCGCCCTGCGCAAGGCGCAGCAAGCGCTGAAACGCGGCCACGTGCTGGGAATGTTCCCAGAAGGCACCCGCAGCCGCGGCCAGGGGCTCAAGAAGGGCGAACCCGGCACCGCCGTCATCGCGCTGAGGTCGGGAGCGCCCATCCTGCCGGTAGCCATCTGGGGGACGGAGCACGTCAAGCTGCCCCGGGACTTCTTCCGACGCACCAGCATCAGCATCCGTGTCGGCGAGCCGTACCGCCTTCCTCAGACCAAGCGCCCAAGCAAGGAAGACGTGGCCCAGGCGACAGATGAGATCATGCGCCGGATCGCGGCCCTTTTGCCCCCGGAGTACCGCGGCGTCTACGCGGAGCCAGCGCCGGGGCAGACGAGGACGCCGGTAGAGAGCGAGGCGTGAGCTGATGGAGATCCTGCTGGCCAAGGACATGGGGTTTTGCTGGGGCGTCCGCCGGGCCATCGACATCATGGAGAAGGCCACCCAGGAGAAGGGCGAGATCATCAGCGTTGGTCCCATCGTCCACAACCCTCAGGTGGTGGCGGACCTGGAAGCCAAAGGCATACGCACCGGCATCAAGCCCAAGGACGCCTCGGTGCCGGTGGCCATCACGGCCCACGGCGCCGGGCCTGACGTGCTGGAGGAGGTTAAGGCCACCGGTGCAGAGATCATCGACGGCACCTGCCCTATCGTTACCCGCTCCCAGCGCTGGGCCAAGAAGATGGCCGAATCTGGATTTACAGTGTTGGTCTTTGGCGACCCCAACCACCGGGAGGTGAAGGGCGTCCTGGGCTGGGCCGGAAACAAGGGCATAGCGGTGAGGGACGGCGACCCGTTGCCAAAGGATCTGCCCTCCCGCATCGCCGTCATCTCCCAGACCACCCAGAGCCCCCAACGCTTCGCCGAGTTCGTGGCGCAGCTCATGCGTGAGCGCGTCCGGGAGATAAGCGAACTACGCCTCATCAACACCCTCTGTAACGTGACCTCCAGCCAGCAGGCCGCAGCGCGAGAGCTGGCTGCGGAGGTGGACCTCATGCTGGTGGTGGGCGGCAAGGCCAGCGCCAACACCAGACACCTGCTGGAAGTCTGCCAAGAGGAAGGGGTCACTGCCTTTCACATCGAGAGCGCCGCCGAGATCCGGCCAGAATGGTTCGAGGGCGTGACGCGCGTGGGGATCACCGCAGGCGCGTCTACCCCGGACTCCGCAGTCGAGGCCGTCGTGGCCCGCATCAGGGCCATCGATGCCGCGGTAGCGCCCACGTCTTCCGCCTAGAGCCTATGAGACCGGCGGCCGCGCTCTCATCGTTTATTACAGCGGGAAAACCGTAGGGTCCGAGGCTAGGAGGGACCCCGTTACATGTGCGGCATCATCGGCTATACGGGAAGAAGAGAGGCTGCGCCTATCCTCTTGGAAGGCCTCGCCCGGCTGGAGTACCGGGGCTACGATAGCGTCGGCATCGCCATTTTGCAGGACAACGGCCGGCTGGCCATCCACAAGCGAGCGGGCAAGCTGGACCGTTTGGTGTCAACCCTCTCCGGGCGCTGGCCCAGGGGCCACCAGGGCATCGGCCACACCCGCTGGGCTACCCACGGCCCACCCAACGACACCAACGCCCACCCTCACACCGATTGCAAGGGCAGCGTAGTGGTCATACACAACGGTATCGTCGAGAACTTCCGCCAGCTCAAGAACCGCCTCTCGGCCCAGGGACACACCTTCGCCTCCGAGACCGACACGGAGGTCATCCCCCACCTCATCGAGGACGCCCTGGCAGCAGGTAAGGACCTCATGTCCGCCCTCGCCCAGGCGGCGGGCCAACTGGAGGGCGCCCACGCCATACTGGCCATGAGCCCCAGCGAGCCCGGCAGCATCGTGGCTGCGCGCATCGGCAACGCGGGTGGGATCGTCGCCGGCTACGGGCAAGGGGAGAACTACCTGGCCAGCGACCTGCCCGCCATCCTGCCCCACACGCGCCGCGTGGTCTTTCTGGAGGACGGCGACATAGCCCGGGTGACGCCCGATGGCATCACCTACCGGCGGCGGGGGAACGAGCTGTCGCCCCAAATACAAGAGGTGCCGTACGACCCGGTCTCGGCGGCTAAAGGCAGCTACAAGCATTTTATGCTGAAGGAGATCGCTGAGCAGCCAGAAGCCCTGTTGGACACCATCCGGGGCAGGGCTTCGTTCTCGGAAGGGCGGGTCCGCCTAGAGAGCATGGGCCTCAACAAGCGCCAAATCCGCGGGCTTCAAAGGGCGGTGCTGATCGGAATGGGCACCAGTTGGCACGCCGCCATGATCGGCCGTCACTTCATGGAACGCATCGCCCGGATCCCGGCGGAAGTGGACAACGCCTCCGAGTTCCGTTACCGGCAGGCGATCATAGGCCCCGAGACCCTTGTGGTCTCCGTGACCCAATCCGGCGAGACGGTGGACACGCTGGCGGCGATGCAGGAGGCCCAGGCTAAGGGCTGCCCCCAGGTGGCAATCTGTAACGTCATCGGTAGCCAGGCGGCCCGGATAGCCGGCAGCGTTGTTTATACTCGCTGCGGGCTCGAGATTGGGGTGGCCAGCACCAAGACCTTCACTGCCTCCATAGTCGCCCTCTATCTCCTGGCTTGCTACCTCGGCCAAGAGCGGGGCGTCATCGACCCCGAGCGCATGGCCGGCTTGCTGGAGCCGCTGGCGCGCTTGCCCTACGCCGCAGGCGAGGTTGTGAGCCGCGGGAGCCTATACGAAGCCTTGGCCCATGAGTATTTCCGGTACGGCAACTTCCTGTTTCTCGGAAGGGGCGTACAGTACCCCGTCGCGCTGGAGGGCGCCCTGAAACTGAAGGAGGTGAGCTACATCCACGCCGAGGGCTACGCGGCGGGTGAGATGAAACACGGACCCATCGCCCTCATCGACCGGGAGATGCCCGTCTTCGCCATCGCCCTCCGGGACGAGCTGCGGGCAAAGATGATCAGCAACATGGAGCAGGTGAAGGCCAGGGATGGCACGGTCATCGCCCTGGCCAACGAGGGCGATAGTGAGGTGGCGGCGAAGGCCGACCACGTCATCTACATACCGGAGGCGCCGGCCCTGCTCAGCCCCGTCCTGACGGCGATACCCCTTCAGCTCTTCGCCTACCACGTCGCCCTCCGTCGCGGTTGTGACGTCGATCAGCCGCGCAACCTGGCCAAGACCGTCACCGTAGAGTAGGGAGAGGGATTAGGTACCTGATCCAGATATAGACGGCGTGTATACCGAGATAGATGGCGAATCGGCTTCACGAATATCCGCGGTTTCGGTATAATCCTAGCGCTATCTCGCACCTGGGGAGCGGCCCTGAGCGGTGACCCCAGGCGCACGGAAGGAGAAGGAGGTCCTCATGAAACTGGTCGCCTGGTTCAATGAGGTCGACAAGGACGACGTCGGCCTCGTGGGCGGAAAAGGGGCCAACCTCGGTGAGCTGGCGAGGGCTGGCATTCCTGTTCCCTCTGGGTTTGTGCTCACATCCCACGCCTACTTTAGCTTTCTGGACCAGTCCGACCTGCGCAGCGAGATCCAGTCGCGGCTGTCCTCTCTCGACGTGAACGATAGCGCCCAGCTCCAGCGCGTAGCGCAAGAGATAAGAGATCTCATCACCAGCAGCCCCATGCCACCGGAAACCGCATCCCTCATCGCGCGCTGCTACCGCGAGATGGGGGGCGGGCTCGTAGCCGTACGATCCTCGGCCACGGCCGAAGATCTGGCAGAGGCCTCCTTCGCGGGGCAGCAGAGCACCTACCTGAACGTCAGCGGCGAGGAGGCCGTGATACGCGCGGTGCAGGCCTGCTGGGCATCCCTCTTCGAGGCTCGCGCCATCTTCTACCGCGCTGAGGGAGGCTTCGACCACCTAAAGGTAGGCATCGCCGTAGTAGTACAACACATGGTGCAGTCTGAGCGCTCGGGGGTCATGTTCACCCTCGAACCAGTCACAGGGGACCGCACCAAGTTAGTAATAGAGGCCATTTACGGCCTGGGTGAGGGAATTGTATCCGGCGCAGTGACGCCGGATCTTTATATCTTGGACAAGGAGAGCCTGCGCATCATCGAACGCAGGATCGCCACCCAAGAAAGGGCCCTGGTTCGCAACCCAGGCGCCGCACCGGGCGAGGAGAACAACGTCTGGCAGACCCTGCCGCCCGACGTCGGCGCAGCGCAAAAGCTGACGGACGAGGATATCGTCACCATCGCCGAACTGGGCAAGCGCGTGGAAAGCCACTACGGCAAGCCCCAGGACATCGAGTGGGCCTACGAAAACGGCCAGTTCTTCATCGTCCAGGCCAGGCCCGTCACCGTGCTAGGAGAGGCCCAGGAGCAGGCGGAGAACGAACTCCTGGGCGAAAAGGCTCCGGTTCTCCTCGATGGTTCGCCTGCCAGCCCGGGAGTGGCCTTCGGGCCCGTCAAGATCATCTTGAGCCCGGAGGCCATTGACCAGGTGCTCGAGGGTGACGTCCTGGTGGCAGAGATGACGACGCCCGACTTCGTACCGGCCATGAAGAGGGCTGCCGCCATCGTCACCGACAAGGGCGGCCGCACCTGTCACGCCGCCATCGTCAGCCGCGAACTGGGCATCCCCTGCGTCGTCGGCACCGAAAGGGCCACCCAGATCCTGACCCCCGGCCAGGAGGTCACCGTGGACGGCTCCCGCGGCCGCGTGTACGAGGGTCGCGCCGAGGTGCGCCTGGCCTGGGCCGCCCAGGAGGCCGCCCGCCGGGCCCAGGCGGCCAACATCAAGACCCGCACCAAGGTTTACGTCAACCTCGCCGAGCCGGAACTGGCAGAGCGCATGGCCCAGCGCAACGTGGACGGCGTAGGCCTGCTCAGGGCCGAGTTCATAGTCGCTGACCACATAAAGGAGCACCCTCGCCTATTCATCGACGAGGGACGACCGGAGGAGTTCATCCAGAAGCTGGCAGAAGGACTCCGGGCCTTCGCCAAGGCCTTCTACCCCAGGCCTGTCGTCTACCGCACAACGGACTTTAAGACTAACGAGTACCGGAACCTCAAGGGCGGAGACCGCTACGAGGGGGAGGAAGAGAACCCCATGATCGGCTACCGGGGCGCCTCCCGCTACATCCGGGACGAAGAGGTGTTCCGTCTTGAGATCGAGGCCATAAAGCGGGTGAGGGCAGAGTTCCCCAACCTGTGGGTAATGATCCCCTTCGTGCGCACTCCGGCCGAGTTGGCGGGGGTCAAAGCCCTCATGGAACGGTACGGGCTGACGCGCACGCCAGACTTCAAGCTCTGGATGATGGCGGAGGTCCCTTCCAACGTCTTCCTTCTGGACCAGTTCATTGATGTCGGCATCGACGGCATCAGCATCGGCTCCAACGACCTCACCCAGCTCATCCTGGGCATAGATCGCGACAACTCCCGCTTCGCCACGGAGTTCGACGAGCGCAACGAGGCCGTTCTGAAGGCCCTGGAGATGCTCATCAAGGGCGCCCGGCGGCGCGGCATCACCGTCTCCATCTGCGGCCAGGCTCCCAGCGACTACCCCGAGATCACGCAGAAGCTGGTCAGTTGGGGGATAACCTCCGTCTCCGTCAACCCGGACGTCATCGATAAGACGCGGGAGATCATCGCCAAGGCGGAGGCCGCGCTGGGTTCCGGCGAGGACGAGGGCAAGGACTCCGTGCCTGCCGCGGCCACGGTGACGCCGCTCTCCTGACCCCCGCTCATCCTCGCCTGGCCTTTCGCAAAGCCGTCTTGGCGGGTCACCAAGGGGCGCTATAATCGAGTTTCAACATGGATCTATCGCGTGTTCGCAAGGCCCTCGAGGAAAGGGAGCGGCTCCTTTCACCCTACGCCGCCCGCAGCTACGCCAGCCGCGGCCGCGACCTGCCGGAAGAGCCCTCGCCCGTGCGCACCGAGTTCCAGCGCGACCGGGATCGCATAATCCACAGCAAGGCCTTCCGAAGGCTGAAACACAAGACGCAAGTCTTTATCGCCCCCGTCGGTGACCACTTCGTCACGCGCCTAACCCACACGCTACAGGTAGCTCAGATCAGCCGCACCATCGCCCGCGGGCTGAACCTGAACGAGGACCTGGCCGAGGCCATCGCCCTTGCCCACGACATCGGACACCCGCCCTTCGGCCACGCGGGGGAGCAAGCCTTGGCGGAGCTGGTGCCCCAGGGGTTCCGGCACGCCGAGCAGAGCCTGCGGGTGGTGGAGAAGCTGGAACCCCTTAACCTGACCTGGGAGGTGCGAGACGGCATCGTCAACAGCTCCAAGGTTCGCGAGGACATCTTCGCCGAGGGATACGGCACCCCCAGCACCCTGGAGGGCCAGATCGTGAAGATCGCCGATGCCGTCGCCTACATCAACCATGACATCGCCGACGCAGTGCGAGCCGGCCTGATCAGGGAAGAGGATCTGCCGCCGGAGGTCTCCCAGACCCTGGGCCGCAGCCACTCCGAGCGAATCAACACCCTGGTCTGCGATATCATCGAACACTCTTGGGTCGCAACCGGGGAGTTGGGCAGCGAGATCCCCATCAGCGAAATTCGCATCGGCATGAGCGAACGCGTTGCCGCCGCAGCCAACATCCTGCGAGAGTTCATGTTCCAGCGGGTGTACCTGTGGGAAGGCAGGCGAGAGGAGGCAGAACGGGCGAAAGAGGTGGTGCGGCTTCTCTACCGCCACTACCTGGCCCATCCCGAGGAGATCACCAGCGATTTCGTCGTCCCTTCGGACCCGCCGTGGCGCCGGGCCGCAGACTACGTTGCCGGCATGACGGACGGCTTCGCGCTGGATGTGGCACGTAGATTGGGTTCCGGGAGGGATCCGCACTAGCCGGCCCTTTCGACGTGATCTGCCGATTTTCTTGTGCCAACGGCGCAACTTTCTTGGCCGCCAATTGTTCTATAATTGGAGTGTCCGAGAGCCCTGCCCCCGGCGATCATTGACCTATCCCAATCCTTATGCCCCCGTCGCTGGGGCAACTTGCGTGTGCGCCGTATGAGCCAGATCGAGGAAATCAAAGCGCGGCTGGACATCGTAGAGGTCGTAGGCCAGTACGTCCAACTGCATAAGGCGGGAAGGGCGTACAAGGCCCTTTGCCCCTTCCACAGCGAACGCACGCCCTCGTTCGTGGTCTCGCCTGAGCGCCAGAGCTGGCACTGCTTCGGGGCCTGCAACACGGGTGGCGACGTCATATCGTTCGTCATGCGCCGGGAAGGGCTCGACTTCCCTGAGGCCTTGCGCCTCCTGGCGCAGCGGGCCGGCGTCACCCTCGTCCCCCGTGGAGAGACCGCCGAGCGGGAGGACCGCCAGCGCGAGCGTCTGTATGCCGCCAACGAGGCCGCCGCTCGCTTCTACCATGGGCAACTGGAGACCCCAGCCGGCCGCCACGCCCTCGGGTACCTCGAGGGCAGAGGCGTGACGGCCGCCGCCGTGCGGGAGTTCCTCCTGGGATACAGCCCTCCGGCCTGGGAAGCCCTTCGCGGCCACCTGCGGGAAGCCGGCTTCAGCGATGCCGAGATGCTGGCCGCTGGCCTCGTGGTCGAGGGAGAGAACGGCCTGCACGACAGGTTCCGGGGGCGCCTGATGTTCCCCATCCGGGACGCGAAGGGCAGAACCGTCGGTTTTGGCGGCAGGGCACTGGACGCAAGCGTGCCCAAGTACCTGAACACGCCCCAGACAGCCCTCTTTGACAAGGGAGGCCTTCTGTACGCCCTGGATCGGGCCCAGGACACCATCCGCCGCGAGGGCCAGGCCGTCATCGTCGAGGGTTACATGGACGCCATCGCAGCCCACCAGCACGGGTTCCAAAACGTCGTGGCCGCCATGGGCACCGCCCTCACCGACCGCCAGGTTCGCCTGCTCAAACGCCTCACCGGCCAGGTGGTACTGGCCCTGGATTCCGATGCAGCTGGGAACGAGGCCGCCCTGCGTGGGCACGATGTCGTCCGGGAGACGGTGGATGCCGCCGATGGCGCGGTGCCCACGGTGAACTGGCGGGGCCTGGTGGGATACCAGTCCGCTGCGGCCATCCAGCTCCGCATCGCTGTATTGCCCGAAGGACGCGACCCAGATGAGGTGATCCGCGAGGACCCAAACCTCTGGCGACAACTCATCGAAAACGCCAAGCCAATCTTGGACTACCGGCTAGAGGCTTCTGCCGCCGCCCGTGATCTGTCGGATCCCCACGAACGGAGCCGGCTGGTGCAGGACTACCTGCCGCTGCTGGCGGAGGTGACAGATCCTGTGGTCAGGGCCCACTACCTCCAGCGCCTTTCACGCCTCGCCCAGGTAAGCGAGGCCGATCTGAGCGCCATGGCCCGGCGTGCCTGGATAAGACGCCCGGCCAGGCAACAGCCGGTTGCGACCGATACGCCAGCGGCCTCCAGGAGCGACCCACGCGAGGAGTTCCTGTTAGCCCTCCTTCTTCAGCGCCCCGAACTGCGGGAGCCCGGCCTGGAGGTGCCCGAGAGCCTCTTGTGGGAGAGCGAGAACCGGCAGCTTTTGGCCGCCTGGAAAAACTACGGCGAATCAGAAGCCGTTAAGGAAGCCCTTCCTATGGAACTGCAGGGGCACTTCGAGCGTCTCTCTCAACGGAGGCTACCAAGTTTTGGCCCCAAAGAGGCGATCGAGGCCCTCGCGGACTGCCGCAGGCGCCTCGAGCGCCGACAGATGGAGGCCGAGAAGCAAGCGCTGGCCGCCTTGTTGGCCGACCGGCAGGAGAAGTTCGGGCCGGTCGCCCTGATAGAGGCCATGCAAACGGGCGTCGAAAACGAAGAGGCAAGAGAAGTAGTCTCGCTCCAGATGCGAGACTTGGAAGCTGGGCTTAAACTACATAGTAGAGAGAGGAGTAGCGGCGGCAACACCGCCGGGATAGGGACCAATGATTAGTCATTTCGATGAGGACCGGGAGATCTTCGATCGAAGCGAGCGCCGGAATCGTTTCGCCGAAGATCTCCTGGAAGATGTGCTCGATGAAACGGAGCTCGAGGCCGACGAGGCAACGGACGATGATGTCGCCACGATAGCCCTCGAGCCCGAAGGGGGCCCGATCGAAGCGGAACCCGGCTCCATGGCTCGGGTCGGCGTTCGCTCACCCATCGAGATGGAGGAGTGGGGCGAAGCGCCGGAGAAGCTGGAAGAGGCAGAGCCGGAGATCGGCGAGCTGGAACTCGAGGAGGGCATCGACGACCCCGTCCGGATGTACCTCCGGGAGATCGGCAAGGTGAGCCTGCTGACGGCCGATGATGAGAAGCGCCTTGCCCGGGCCATGGAGGACGGCGACTACATCCAGCACATAGAGAACGCCCACTTCGAAGCCCACGGCCGGCATGCCCGTGGGGTGGACGTCCTCGTCGCCTTGGTGCGGGACCTCCACAACCTGCGCGACACCTTGGGCTTCCTCTGTAAGGAGCTGGGGATCGAGGATCTTCCCCTCAGCCAGATCATCGTCAACCCGGAGCTACGCAAGACCATCGACGGTGAGATGGACGTGGAGATGGCGGGTAAACTGGCCAAGGCCCTCAGCATCGAGACCGAGGAGGCGGAACGGCGCATGGTGCGCCTCTCCATCGTCACCCACATCCTCACGCCGCACCTTCTGGAGGTGGCCCTGGCCGCCATGGGTTCCCCGGCGAAGCTCAAGGAGCCGCGGGAAGACCTGGCAGACAAGCTCCCCGTGGAGGCCTTGAAGGAGGAGCCGCCGGAAGACCTGGCAGACAAGCTCCTCGAAGATCTGACGGCTGAACCGGGGTCCGAAGGATCAGGCGAGGCGCCTAGCAAGCTAGAGGGGCCGCAGAGAGAAACAGGGGAACTGGAAGCCGAGAAGGGCATCAAAAAGCCCACCGGAACGGAGGCGACGGGCCCCCTGGAGGCCTTGAAGCAGCCGCCGGAGGACCTGGCAGAGGCGAAGGCCCACTTCCAGCGGATAAAGGATGAGGGCTTCCAGGCCGAGAAGCGCCTGATGGAGGCTAACCTTCGCCTGGTCGTTAGCGTGGCTAAGAAGTACATCGGCCGGGGCATGTCCCTCCTCGACCTGATCCAGGAGGGCAACATCGGGCTCATCAGGGCGGTGGAGAAGTTCGACTACCGCAAAGGGTACAAGTTTAGTACCTACGCTACCTGGTGGATTCGCCAAGCGATCACCCGAGCCATCGCCGACCAGGCCCGCACCATCCGCATCCCGGTGCACATGGTGGAGACCATCAACAAGCTGGTGCGCATCTCCCGGCGCCTGGTCCAAGAGTACGGCCGGGAGCCCACCAGCGAGGAGATCGGCCGCGGGATGGAGATCCACCCGGAGAAGGTGCGGGAGATCATCAAGGTCTCCCAGGAGCCCGTGTCCCTGGAGACGCCCATCGGCGAGGAAGAGGACTCGCACCTGGGCGACTTCATAGAGGACCAGGGCACCTTGGCGCCAGCGGAAGCCGCCTCCCACCAGCTACTCAAGGAGCAGGTGCAAGAGGTGGTGGCCTCGCTGACGCCCAGGGAACAGAAGGTTCTCATCCTTCGCTTCGGCTTAGAGGACGGTCGCAGCCGGACGTTGGAGGAAGTGGGCCGGGAGTTCAACGTCACCCGGGAGCGCATCCGCCAGATCGAGGCCAAGGCGCTGCGCAAGCTGCGGCACCCCAGCCGCAGCAAGAAGCTGAAGGACTACCTGGAGTAGCGCCGGCAGCCACCCCCATCGGGGCCACCTTCTTGTGGCTGCGACGCCTACAGATCGGGGGCGTCCTCCCCGACGTTTCGCGAGTACTGGATGATGTTCTCGTTGGGCGTATAGCCCGCTGCCTCCCAAAAGGGGATGGCCGGCGGGCTGCGCTTGTCCACGAGGGCGTAGATCCGCTTCGCGCCCCGCGCGATCAGCCGGCGCTCGATCTCCTGCACCAGCGCCCGGGCCACGCCCCTTCGCCGCCAATCCTTCCGGGTGGCCAGGCGCGCTATCTGCGCCCGCCAGCCGTCCCAGCCGCCGATCACCGTGCCGATGATCTCGCCGTCGGCCTCCGCCACCAGAAAGAGATCAGGGGCGAAGGCGTGGAATACCGCTAGATACTCCACCCGGTCGGGAAGGGCGGTATGACGGTCGATCCCTTCCCAGAAGCGAATGATGGGTTCGAAGTCATCCGGCCGCGCCTCGCGTATGATGAACCTTGCCACGGCTACTGATTGTAATAGGCAGGGCCTCGTGTATGCACGAGGACGTCGCGCTCGCCGGCGGTTTGACTAACGCCGACTGGCCATCTAGCATCGTATACACAGGGGAACGACATGCCACTCTACGAATACGTTTGCAAGGAGTGCAAAACGCGGTTCGAGCAGCTCCGTCCGGCGAGCCGCATGGACGATCCCGCCACCTGCCCCAGCGGCCATACCTCCAGCATGCGGGTCCTCTCGATGTTTGCCGCCGTCAGCAAGGACGCTTCCGGCAACGTGAGTGCCGTAGCGGGCGGCGGCGGCTGCGCGGGCTGTGCGGGCGGCAGTTGCGCCTCCTGTAGCATCAACTAGCCGGTCAACAGCATTAATGTACGAAGCGGCGCCGCTCGGCCCGCCCGGGCCGTGCTGCCAGCGATTCTCCTGCAGCCCCCGGCTCCAGCACCGGAGCCATGGCCTCGGCCATCCGCGGACGGCTGAGATACAGATATGCGCCAGAAGCCGCAGCGATCATCAGGGCCTCCCCCAGGGTGGCGCCTCCCAATATGACAGTGATTCTCTGCCAGAACGGCTCCGGAAACATCTGGATGAGATGATCCGAGCTGGGGTCGAGTCGCCATAGGTCGTTGCTAAAGAACAGGGTATGGAAGCGAGTCCACGCGGCGTCGAACCCTGTGACGGCCAGGAAGCCGGCGACCCCAATGATGCCTGCCGTCAGCAGGGCTCCGTAGAGAGAAGCGGCTGCCAGGGCCCTCGGCGGCCACAGCGCCAGCATCACCACCGCTAGCGTGAGAACCAGGGCTACTGCCAGCACCTGAATCCGGAAGACGGCCCGCACCAGATCCCGGACATCCGACATGTGGGCCGTCTCACGGGCGTTGAACAACGGAACGATCTCCCCGCCGTTATCCCGCACCCGGATGGCCAGCGGACCGGGGTCGCGATCTGTCAGATAGTGGCGGAGCTCGGCGTTGGCCCGCAACAGCTCAGACTCTGGGATGCCGGAGGCCTCCGCCGCCCCGTAGTTCCTGACCGAGTAGTCGTAGACAGCCTGCTCCGAAACCGCCGCCCGGATATTGGTGGTGATGAGAGCCACCGGCACCGCTAGGATGAAGGCGCTTATCAGCAGCGAGCGCAACGAGCCCAGTCCAACCTCCCCTTTCCGTGACCTGATCCCTCGGCAGCCCTTGAGTCCATCGTAGGAAGGGCCTGCCCCCCTGTCAACGCTTTGGGTAACCGGTTATCATGCCTTCGAAAGCTGCTCGGAAAGGATACGGTATGAAGTTCGAGAAGAGGGATTTGCGCACCTTCCAGGGCCTGCGGCGCCTGGTATCAACCCTACGCGGGCCCGAGGGCTGCCCCTGGGACCGCGTACAGACCCATCGCTCACTCCGGCCTTTCATCCTAGAAGAGGCCTGCGAGGTGTTGGAGGCCATAGACGAAGATGACCCGAAACGCCTCTGCGAAGAGCTGGGAGACCTCTTGCTACAGGTGGTGCTCCACACCCAGATAGCCGAGGAGTCCCGGCAGTTCCGGATGGGCGACGTCATCGCCTCCATCGCAGAGAAGCTGGTGCGCCGGCACCCCCACGTTTTCGGCGACGCCGTAGCCGAGACGCCGGAGGCTGTGGTGGAACAGTGGGACGACCTCAAGCGCCGCGAGCGGCAGGGGCTCACCGCGCTGGACGGCATCCCGGCAACCCTTCCCTCCCTGGCCTACGCGCAGGCCATTCAGCGCAGGGCTGAAAAGGCAGGCTTCGGCTTCCAGTCCATCCATCAGGCCTGGGACGCGCTAGAGGAGGAAATCAATGAACTAAGGGCCGCGGCGACCCCTGAGGAGCAGAGGGAAGAGGTGGGCGATCTTCTGTTCGCCGCCGCGAACCTGGCCCGCTGCCTAGGCGCCGACGCCGAGGACAGTCTGCGCTCGACCTGTCACGGCTTCGCCTCCACCTTCCGGACGGTGGAAAGACTGGCTGCCCAAGAGGGGGTCGACCTTCAGAGCGCCAGCATGGAGACCAAGCTCGCCCTGTGGGAACAGGCCAAGAAGCGGCGCTGACCCCTCTTCCTGTGCTACTCTCGAGACAGGGGAAGGAGGCCTTATGACGCAGGAAAGACAGAGTGTGGTCACCCCAGAGCGTTTCAACCAGGGCATGACGTGGGCCCAGTACCTGGAACACATCCAGCGCAACCGTGAACGATTCGAGTACAACTACCGTGAGACCGTCCTGACGGAGGACGACGTACGTGCCTTCCGCGACCTAGTGGCCCGGGAGAACGGGCCCGCCAAGGTCCTAGCGTTGGCGGAGGACTGGTGCCCCGACGTCTACCGCGGCCTGCCGGTCATGGCCCGCATCGCCGAGGCCTGCGGCCTGGAGCTACGCATCTTCCCCCGGGACGAGAACCTGGACATCATGAGCGAGTTTCTGAAGGACGGGGAGCACCAGTCCATCCCCACCTTCGTCTTCTACACGCGAGACCACCGTTACATCGCCCACTGGATCGAGCGCCCCGCCAAGGCCAACGCGGAGCTATCGCAGGTCATGGAGATCTTCGCCGGCCGCACTCGCGAGGAAGCTAAACCGCTCTACGACGAGTTCCAGCGCGGCCCCGTCTGGGCCAGTTGGCGGCAAGAGACGGTGCGCGAGATCCTGGCTCTGCTCCGGGAGCGCTGCTCGTAGGCGCCCCTACCGGCCTTAGCCCCTACGCCGGCCCACGGCAACCCCCGCGCCGAGGGCGATCGCTAGTAGCAGAAGGCCTGCTGCCAGGGCCACGGCGGCGCCCCCCTCCAGACCGCCCCGTGGTGCGGGGGGACCTCCCGAAGCTGGGACTACTGCCGGAGTGGCGCTGCCGGATGGGGTAGCGCTTGCCGATGGCGAGGGCGCGACTGTAGTCACAGGCGTGGGCGTGCTCTGGGCCACGACCGTTATTCGCCCCCGCATGGCGTTGGGATGGATATTGCACCGGTACTGGAAGACCCCTGCATTGGCGAAGGTGTGGGAGAAAGTAGCCCCGGTGCTCAGCGTGCCAGAATTGAATCCGCCGGCGGGAGGGCAGGTAGTGAAGGAATCATCGCATTCCGTAACTGTATGCGTTCCGCCCTTCACCTGCCACACCACGGTGTCGCCCACGTTCACCGTGGTCTCGCATACCCCGTTCTGGAACGACTGGTCGCAGAAGTAGAGGTTGGCCGCATCGATGTTCTGCTCGGCCGCCGCGGCCGGCCCGCCGGGGATGGCGGCTGGCACAGCTAGCCAGGCGACGGCAATTGCGAGAAGATAGCGCATCGGTTACCTCCAGGCTGATCACGGTCCGAATACAGATGTACGCTGCGCATCCGGCCGCGGTTCTCTCGGGTACGATGCTGCGGGCAGCCGGCATCATAAAAGCACGAGAGGCAGCTCGCCCCTAGCTGCCTCTCGCTATCTCGCTCATCGAGCGAGACCAGAAGGAGGTCGCCCCTCTAGTTGTCCTTGTTTTGCCCCTTAAAACGCAGGGGCCGCCCAAAGGTTAACTATCTGATAAAGTGTTATGACGTTTTCTCAATCGGCAGGGCTACGTCGAACCCGCGTCACTACTATAGATGCGAAATTCGGGAATATCGTTACACCGGCTGAGGGCCTGGGCCGGCACGCCGTATAATACGGGCCAGGAGGCCGAGCCACGAGGGAGCCACGCCCGCCCTTTGAGATATTGGAACACACAGCGGACGTAGGGATCGTGGCCTACGGGCCGGATCTGCCGTCCTTGTTCGCCAACGCGGCCTTGGGGATGTTTGCCCTCATGGTGGACCTGGCGGGCGTCGAGGAGCGGCAGGAACGGCGCATCGAGGTGACCGGCCGCGACCTCGAGGGGCTCATGGTGAACTGGTTGACGGAACTCCTGTATTATCTGGACGCCCAAGAGATGCTCTTCTCGCGATTCGAAGTTCTCGCCGTCGATGGTTCTCGCCTGGAGGCGCGGGCCTTCGGCGAGCCCATCGACCGGGAGCGCCACAACCTGCACTTTGGTGTAAAGGCGGTGACGCGGCACATGCTAGAGGTGGCACGGGAGGACGGCTACCGAGCCACCATACTGTTCGATATCTGAGGGACGGCTATGCCTCAAGACTGGAAGCAGGTGCTGAAGAAGGTAGACGAGTGGCGGTGGCTCTTGCCCCAGGACTACAAGGCGGGCATGCGGGTGCCTGGCCTCATCTTCGCCTCGGAGGAGATGCTGGACGTCATAGGCCAGGACCAGGCCATCGAGCAGGTGGCCAACGTGGCCTTCCTGCCTGGCATCGTCAAGTACTCCATGGCCATGCCCGATATCCACTGGGGCTACGGTTTCCCCATCGGGGGCGTGGCCGCCATGAGGGTCGAAGACGGTGTGATCTCCCCCGGAGGCGTGGGCTTCGACATCAACTGCGGCACCAGGGTGCTCCGCACGAATCTGAGCGAGGCGGAACTGCGGCCTGTGCTGCGAGATCTGGTGAACCAGATCTTCCGCGATATTCCAGCCGGCATCGGCGGCGCTGGCCAGGTGCGGGTCTCCATCAAAGAGGTCGATGACGTCTTGGTCAAGGGGGCCGGCTGGGCGTTGGAGCACGGCTATGCCTGGCCCGAGGACATAGAGTGCATCGAAAGCCGGGGCGCCCTGCGGGGCGCCAACCCCGACAAGGTCAGCCGCAAGGCCAAGGAGCGTGGCAGCCCGCAGCTCGGCACCATCGGCTCCGGAAACCACTTCCTGGAGATCCAGGTGGTTGACGAGGTCTACAACTCAGAGGCTGCCTCTGTCATGGGCATCGAGGGCCCGGGCCAGGTGTTGGTCTTCATCCACTGCGGGTCCCGTGGCCTGGGCCACCAGACCTGCCAGGACTATCTCGACGTCATGGAGGTGGCCGCGGAGCGCTATCGCATCAGCCTGCCGGACAAGCAGCTAGCCTGCGCCCCCATCAACTCCCCCGAAGGACAGGATTACCTAGCGGCCATGACGGCGGCGGCCAACTTCGCCTTCTGTAACCGCCAGCTCATCACCCACTGGACTCGAGAGGCCTTCCAACGCGTGCTGGGGCGCGACGCCCGCGACGACCTAGGGATGCACCTGGTCTACGATGTCGCCCACAACATCGCCAAGGTGGAACGCCACCGGATCGATGGCCGGGAGATCACCGTTTGCGTGCACCGTAAGGGCGCCACCAGGGCCTTCCCGCCGGGCCATCCCGATGTTCCCGCCCGCTATCAGCGCATCGGCCAGCCCGTCCTGGTGCCCGGCGACATGGGGCGCTACTCCTACATCGCCGTCGGCACCCAGCAAGCGATGGCCGAGACGTGGGGTTCTACCTGCCACGGCGCGGGCCGGGTGCAGAGCCGCCATGCCGCCAAGCGCATGCTCCACGGCGTCGACGTCGCCCAAAAGCTGTTGGAGCGCGGCATCTACGTCCGGGCCCAGAACCGCGCCCTCCTGGCTGAGGAGGCCAGCGAGGCCTATAAGGACGTGGCGGCCGTGGTGGACGTGTTGCACGAAGCGGGCATCGCCCACAAGGTGTGCCGCATGCGGCCCATCGGCGTGGTCAAGGGATGAGCGACGGCCACGTCATCGCCTTCTGCCGCTCGGCAGACGGCCGCGTTACCGAAACATCGGACCCCGAAGCCATACGCCAGGCCCTCGCCGAAAAGGACGGCCTCGTCTGGGTAGACATCCAGATCGCCGGCGAGAAGGACGCTGCGATCCTGAAGGATGTGTTCGCCTTCCACCCCCTGACCATCGAGGATTGCGTATCGCCACGCCTGGATCCAGCCAAGATCGATGACCACGGCGACTATCTGTTCATCGTCATCCAGGCGCTGTCCCCATATGTCCCTGACCATGAGCTCGAGGCCACGGAGGTGGACTTC
>DAOUAG010000175.1:0-2362 GCA_034433815.1 Dehalococcoidia bacterium
CATCTGGGATCGTTTCAGCCACACGCCCGGCCGCATCATGAACGGCGACACTGGGGATGTGGCGTGTGACCAGTACCACCGCTACAAGGAAGACGTGGCCCTCATGAAGGAGCTGGGGCTTCGCGGCTACCGGTTCAGCATCTCCTGGCCGCGGATCTTCCCTGAGGGCAAAGGGCGGCTGAACCAGGCCGGGCTGGATTACTACAACCGCTTGGTGGACGAACTCTTGGCCAACGGCATACGCCCTTTTCCTACCCTATACCACTGGGACCTTCCGCAGGCCCTACAGGAAGAGGGCGGCTGGGCCAACCGCGAGATCATCAACCACTTCGCCGCCTACGCCGAGACATGCATCAGGGCACTGGGCGACCGGGTGAAGCACTGGATGATCTTCAACGAGCCGTGGGTCTTCACCTTCCTGGGCTACATCAACGGCTTCCACGCGCCGGGCATCGCCGACCGGGCCACAGGCATGCGGGCCACCCACATCGTGAACCTGGCGCAGACAGCCGCCCTGAGGGCGATGCGGGCGGCCGGCAGCGCCGAGGCCATAGGCACCGCCTTCAGCATGTCGGCCTCTTATCCGTATTCCGACTCCCCGGAGGATAGGGCCGCGGCTGAACGGCACCACGGCTTCAACAACGATTGGTTCCTCCGCCCCATCATGAAGGGGGAGTACCCGAAGGCCTACGTAGACCAGGATGCTATAGAGGCCCTCATGGACATCCGCCCCGGTGAGGTGGAGGCCCTGAAAGAGCCGCTGGACTTCATCGGGATCAATCTCTACACTCGCACCATCGTGGCCCACAACCCGGATGAGAAGTACCTCAACATCCGCCAGGTGCCCGGACCGGGGCCCCGCACCAACTTCGGGTGGGAGGTCTGGCCGGCCGGCATCTACCAGATGATCATGCGCGTGCACCGCGATTACGGCCGCCCCATCTACATCACCGAGAACGGCTGCTCCTACGCCGACTTCATCTCCCCAGACGGCCGCGTCCACGACCCGGAGCGTATCGCCTTTTACCAGGGGTACATCGGCCAGGTGGCCCGGGCCATCGACGAGGGAGCCGACGTCCGCGGCTACTACGCTTGGTCCTTCATCGATAACTTCGAGTGGACCTTCGGCTACAGCCAGCGGTTCGGGCTGGTGTACTGTGACTTCGCCGGCGGCCAAAGGCGCATCGTCAAGGACAGCGGCTACTGGTACCGGGACCTCATCCAGTCCGGGGAGATCGAGTACGATGAGACCCTCATCTGAGGAAGGCGCTCCGATGGAACTGAAGGATAGGGCCCGGCAACGTCTGGAGGCCGCAAAAGAACTCCTCCTGGAGCTCAGCCATCGCATCCACGCCAACCCGGAACCGGCGTTTCAGGAGCACCAGGCAGCCCGCTGGCTCAGCGAGGCGTTGCGGGAGGCCGGCTTCGCGGTTGAGACCGGCGTCTGCGACCTGCCTACCGCCTTCGCCGCTCGCTATGGCAACGGCGATCTGCACATCGCCATCTGCGCCGAGTACGATTGCCTGCCGGGCATCGGCCACGCCTGCGGACACAACATCATCGCGGCCAGCGCCGTCGGCGCGGGCCTGGCAGCGGCAGCCGTGGCGAACGAGATCGGGGTGACGGTGAGCGTCCTGGGCACGCCGGCAGAGGAGGGAGGCGGCGGCAAGATCCTGATGCTGGAGCGGGGCGCCTTCGACGGGGTGCATGCGGCGATGATGGTGCACCCTGCGCCCATCGACGTGGCGGAGCCGCCCATCAACGCCGCCCTTCAGTTCGAGGTCCGGTACGAGGGAAAGGAGGCGCATGCTTCGTCTTACCCGGAGCGGGGGATCAACGCCGCCGATGCCCTAACCGTGGCCCAGGTGGCGATCGGTCTCTTGCGCCAACACATCCGCCCTACGGATCGCATCCACGGGATCGTCACCAAGGGGGGCGATGCGCCCAACGTCGTCCCCGCTCACACCAGCGCCACCTACATCGTGCGGGCCCGCTCGCTGGATGAGCTGGGGGAGATCAAGACCAAGGTCCTTCGGTGCTTCGAGGCGGGCGCCTTGGCTACTGGCGCCAGCATGGAGATCGTGGAGCGGGAAAAACCCTACTCCGAGCTGCGCAGCGACCGGGACCTGGCGCGCCTCTATAAGGCCAACGCCGAGGCCCTGGGACGCTTCTTTCCGGACTTGGGCCCCGCCCTCGAACGGTTTGCCGGGTCGACGGACATGGGCAACGTCTCCCTGGCCCTGCCGGCGATCCACCCGATGATCGGCATCAACTCCTTGCCAGCGGTCAATCACCAACCGGAGTTCGCGGCCCACTGCAACACGGAGGTTGCCGATAAGGCGGTGTTGGACGGGGCCCTGGC
>DAOUAG010000176.1:0-3157 GCA_034433815.1 Dehalococcoidia bacterium
CCTCCTGAAGCATGCGCTTCTCGTTGCGGATGATGATCTCCGGCGCCCCCAGCTCCAGCAGCCGCTTCAGGCGGTTGTTGCGGTTGATGACACGGCGGTAGAGGTCGTTCAGGTCGCTGGTGGCGAAGCGGCCGCCATCGAGCTGGACCATGGGGCGAAGGTCAGGTGGCAATACGGGCAAGACGCTCAGGATCATCCAGGCGGGCTTGTTGCCGCTCTTGCGCAGGGCCTCCACTACCCGCAGGCGCTTGGTGGCCTTCTTGCGCCGCTGGCCACTGAAGTTCTGGATCTCCGCCCGCAGCTTGAGGGACAGCGCATCCAGATCGATGCGCTCCAGGATCTGGAGAATCGCCTCGGCGCCCATGCCGGCCTTGACCAAGCCCGGGTAGGCCTCGTTAATCTCCCGCAGGTCCTGTTCGGCCAAAAGCGTGCACTGGTCGTGGGCGATGGGATCCTTCAGGTCCTCCAGCAGCTCGATGCGCCTCCGGTACTGGTCGCGCAGGGCCTCCCGCTCTTCCTCCAGCTTCTTGCGGAGGGGCTCCATCTCGGCCATGGCAGCTTCGCGGATGGCGACGATCTGGGCCTGGATGTCGCTCCCGGCCTGGCGCCGGCGCTCGGCCCGTTCTTTCTCGAGAGCATCGATGCGGCCGGCGACCTCAGCGTCCAAACGTTGCAGGTCTTCGGGGGTTACAACAGCGCCCCTGTTGGCGAGGACGAACTTGGCGTCGAGGGCTAACTTTCGGGGGGCCTTCTTCTCCCCCAGGGCCTCCGCCTCAGCGCGGAGGGCCTCTGCGGCGGATACTAGGTCGCTGATGCGCTGCTCGATGTCCGAGTCGTCCACGGGTATCTCGGCCAGACGGGCCTCCAACTCGGCGATGGCCTCGCTGGCCTTCTTCTCGATTTCGGCGATCTTCTGGGCAGTCTCCGACTCGACCGACTCCAGGGCCCGATCCATCTCGGCCTTCAAGGCCTCGATGGCCTGCTGGCGCACCTCCTCATCGACGGAGGTGACGATGAACTGGGCGAAGTAGAGGACCCGCTCCAGGCTCCGGGGGGAGATGTCCAGAAGCAGGCCGATGCGGCTGGGCGTGCCCTTCACGAACCAGATGTGGGCCACCGGCGAGGCCAGCTCGATGTGGCCCATCCGCTCGCGGCGGACCTTGGACCGGGTGACCTCCACGCCGCACTTGTCACAGACGATGCCCTTGTAGCGGACTCGCTTGTACTTGCCGCAGTAGCACTCGAAGTCCTTAGTGGGGCCGAAGATCTTCTCACAGAAGAGCCCATCCTTCTCCGGCTTCAGCGTCCGGTAGTTGATGGTTTCAGGCTTCGTCACCTCCCCATAAGACCAGGACCGGATCTGCTCCGGAGAGGCTAGGGATATACGTATGGCGTTGAAGTCGTTAACTTCCAGGGCCAATTAGGTCCTCCCCTTTCTCAAAGCCGCTGAGGTCGATCCCCAGCTCTGGCAGCTCTTGCATCGAAGTCTCCGCCAAGGCCACGGGAGACTCCTCCTCGTTGAGCACTTCCACGGACAGGGCGAGGCTCTGGAGCTCCTTCACGAGGACTTTGAAGGACTCCGGCACGCCCGGCTCCTGGATGTCTTCACCCTTGACGATGGCCTCATAGGTCTTGACGCGGCCCACCACGTCGTCGGACTTGACCGTCAGCAGCTCCTGGAGGATGTGAGCGGCTCCGTAGGCTTCCAGGGCCCAGACCTCCATCTCGCCGAAGCGCTGGCCGCCGAACTGGGCCTTGCCGCCCAGGGGCTGCTGCGTAATGAGGGAGTAGGGGCCGGTGGATCGAGCGTGGATCTTGTCTTCCACCAGGTGCACCAGCTTCAGCATGTAGATGTACCCTACCGTGACGGGCTGATCAAAGGGCTCGCCAGTGCGGCCATCGTAAAGTACCTGCTTACCGTAGATGGGAGCAGCGACGCCCCGCTCGAAGAGGTGACGTTCGGCCAAGGCCTCCAACTCCCGCATGGGCCTGCCCCGCACCTTCTTCTCACCTTGCTGTTCGAGCCAGAGCTCCAGGCCGGCGCGTTTGGCCTCCCCCACCCGCCGGTCATCGAAGACGGCTTCGGCATCGTACCCCTTGCTCTTGAGCCAGCGGCAGACCTTTTCGGCATCCACGAGCTCGCCGATGCCGTTGTGCTGGGCGCTGCCGTTGCGAGAGGCGCCGTTACTATGGTTCTCGTCCAACAGGGCGCCCGCCTGCTCGCAGATCCAGGCCCGGCAGAGGGCATCCTCGATGGTCTCCGGGTTGCCTCCGTCGAAGACGGGAGAGATAGCGCGGAAGCCCATGCGGCGGGCGGCCCAGCCCAGGTGGGTCTCCAGCACCTGGCCGATGTTCATGCGGCTGGGGACGCCGATGGGGTTCAGGATGATGTCGACGGGGGTGCCGTCCGCCAGATGGGGCATGTCCTCCACCGGCAATATGCGAGAGATGACGCCCTTGTTGCCGTGGCGGCCCGCCATCTTGTCGCCCTCGGCGATCTTGCGGCGCTGGGCGATGGAGATGCGGACCATGGCCAGCACGCCGGCGGGCAGCTCATCGGTGATCTGGGCGTAGGGAGGCCATCGGCAGATATGGTTCGGGGACCCATGGGGCGCCCGGCCCGGCTCGTTGTCGGCCTTGGCGAAGAACCGGGTCTCGATGACCTTGCCCCGCTCGCCGTGGGGGACGCGAAGCGACGTGTCCTTCACCTCCCGGGCCTTCTCCCCGAAGATGGCGCGCAATAGCTTCTCCTCGGCCGTGAGCTCCGTTTCGCCCTTGGGAGTGATCTTGCCCACCAGGATGTCCCCCGACTGCACTTCGGCGCCGACGCGGATGACGCCGTACTCGTCCAGGTCCAGCAGGCTCTCCTCCCCTACGTTGGGGATATCCCGGGTGATCTCCTCGGGGCCCAGCTTGGTGTCCCGCGCCTCCACCTCGTGCTTCTCCACGTGGATGGAGGTGAACTTATCGTCCCGGGCCACGTTCTCGGAGATGATGATGGCGTCCTCGAAGTTGTAGCCCTCCCAGCTCATGAAGGCGCAGAGCACGCTGTGGCCCAGGGCCAGCTCACCGTTGCTGGTGGAGGAGCTATCGACCAGCGTGTCGCCGGCCTTTACGCGGTCCCCCTTCTTGACGCTCGGGCGCTGGTTAAGGCAGG
>DAOUAG010000177.1:0-2858 GCA_034433815.1 Dehalococcoidia bacterium
CTGGGCCGGAGAATCAACTGGCGGCGCCGGGCCGCCGTGCTGGGTGCGCCAAGGAGCGTGCGGCAGACTTCGCTTCCGCTGGAAGGCGTCCGGGTCTTGGATTTCGGCCAAGTCTGGGCAGGACCCCACTGTGCGAAAGTACTTGCCCAGTTGGGGGCCCAAGTTATCAAGATCGAATCGCCAAGGCGGCCGGATCTCCTCCGTGGTCCTACGCATCCCCTTTCTCCTTCTGAGGGCTGCTACCCCGATGATGAGCCGGGGCCGAGGCCCTTTGACCGGCACGCCTATTTCAACGATCGCAACCTGGGAAAGCTGGGCATCGCGGTGGACTCCGCGCACCCCGCCGGCCTCCAGGTGCTGCGAGACCTGGTGGCGGTGAGCGATGTGCTCATAGAGAACTTCTCCCCCGGCGTCATGGCGCGTATGGGGTTGGGCTACCGCCAGGTAATGGCCCTGAACCCGCGTATCGTGTACCTGTCCATGCCTGCCAACGGCAACACGGGGCCCGAAGCCTCATATTCCGGTTATGGCATCACGAACGACCTGATGAGCGGAATGGTGAAGGCGACGGGTTATCCGGGCGAGCCCCAGAACCTGGGGATCAATGCCAGTGATCCGATAGCCGGCCTCCACGGCGCCTCAGCGGTGCTAGTTGCCCTTTGGGTCCGCCGGAAGACCGGAAAGGGCGCCTTCATTGACCTTTCGCAACGGGAGTCGGCCGTGCGTGTCTGCTTTCCCCAGATCCTTGATTACCAGATGAACGGCCGGGACTCGGAGCCGATGGGTAACCACCACCCGTCCTTCTCCCCCCACAACGCTTACCCTTGCCGCGGCGACGATAAATGGATATGCATCGCTGTTCACGATGAAGAAGCCTGGCGGGCTTTGGTCCGGCTCATGGGCGAGCCGAGCCTGGCCAGCGACCCCCGATTCGCTAGCGCCGCCCAGCGAAAGCTCAACGAGGAATGCTTGGACGCCATCATCTCACGCTGGACGCAAAGTTGGGAAGCCAGAGAGCTCATGGAGGCCCTTCAGGACGCGGGGGTACCGGCTGGGGCCGTGGCTAACGCGGCGGAGCTGATGGAAAACCCACACCTCTTGGCCCGCGGCTTCCTTCACGACGTAGACCACCAGGCCGCGGGCCGGCGGCGCCACCTAGGAGAGGGGTTCATCTTGACTCCGCCCGGCTATAGGCCGACACCGCGACCCGCGCCGTGCTTCGGCGAACACAATGAAGTGGTGCTCAAGGAGGTGCTGAACTACTCGCCACAGCGGATACGCGCTCTGCTAGCATCGGGCGTCATAGCCGACGTGCCGGCAGACTTTTCGACAAACGCGGCAACCACACGGAAGGAGGTTCACATATGAGTGCGGAAACTCGCTGGACGGACTGGGAACGTGTGCCCGGGTTCGAATCTGAGACCACCATCTACGAAAAGAGATACCGGGAGCAGGGCGGGGGCGTCGCCCGCTTCCTCTTCAACCGCCCGCACCGGATGAATGCCTTCACCGAGGTAGAACTGCGGGAGCTGAACCGCAGTATCCGGGACGCCAACCGTGACCCGAATATCGGCGTTATCGTCATATCCAGCGTCGGCGATCACTTCGGCACCGGCGGCGACGTGGAGTGGGAGGCCAGAGGGGGAGTGCGCGGACAGATCCCCGACTTTAACGGCGCTCTCCGCAACAGCCTGAAGCCCACCATAGCCGTGGTGAAGGGCTACTGTATCGGCGGCCACAACCATATGGCCTACCACTGCGATTTCACCATCGCCTCCGAAGATGCCATCTTCGGCCAGAACGGACCGCGGGTGGGGAGCCCGGCCCACGGACGGGCCATCGCGCAGTTGGCCTACGTAGTAGGACTGAAGCGCGCCAAAGAGATCTGGATGTTGTGCCGGCAGTACACGGCCCAGCAGGCGTTGGCCATGGGCCTGATCAACGAGGTAGTCCCCAGGGACAAGCTGGACGATGCGGTTGACCGGTGGTGCGACGAGCTGCTGGACCTAGCGCCGACCTGCCTGGCCATAGTTAAGCAGAGTTTCGAGGCGGTAGGGGGCTACCTCTCCCAGGAGTCAGGCCGGGTGCTATCCCTGATTGCTCCCGACTTCCACGATAGGCCGGAGGTGCGAGAGGCACAGAGGGCTTTCTTCGAGAAACGCCGGCCAAACTTCTGGCCACAAAAGACCACCTCCGCATCCTGACGCCGCCGAGGCGACTCCATAAAACGCGCGGGGAGACCCGCCTGCGCCGCGCCTTACAGTGAGAGGGCGTGCTAGGCCGTTATGCCGTACAACCGCCGGGCAGCCTCTCTCAGCTCCGGCCGGAAGTCCGGGTGGGCCACGGATATCATCTCCCCTATGCGCTGCCGCACCGTCTTCCCCCGGAGCGAGGCTATGCCTTGCTCCGTCACCACGTAATCGACGAAGGTGCGGGGCACAGTAACCAAGGCACCTTCCGGCAGCAGCGGGACTATACGGGTTCGCCGCTCGCCGCCCACCATGTGGCTGGAAGGAAGCACGCTGATGGACCTGCCGCCCCGGGAGTACTGCGCGGCGATCATGAAGGCCGTTTGGCCGCCCACGCCCGTCCAGATTTGGGGACCGATGCTTTCGGAGGCTACCTGGCCAGTGAGATCCACCATAAGGGCGTTATTGATGGCCACCAAATTGTCATGCTGCACCAGCATGCGCACATCGTTCACGTAGCCGAAGTCCCAGAGCTCGAAGGCCGGGTTGCCATCGATGAGGGCCATCTCCTCCGGGGGCATCGCCACCAAGGCGCTGCCGATGACCTTCTCGCGGTGCAGCGTCTTGTACTTCCCGGTGACTACCCCGTCCCGCACCAGCTCCGCCACG
>DAOUAG010000178.1:0-2625 GCA_034433815.1 Dehalococcoidia bacterium
CTGCCGGAATTCGTGGCCACCGTGCGCCTTTGGTCAGACACGAACGCCGGCGATGGCGATTACCTCATGTGCAACAACCTGGCTACTCTACTCTGGCTGGGCCAAATAGCGGCCCTAGAGCTACACACCTGGTACTCTCGCGTGGCCCCGGAACCCGACGGCCATCACCACTCGCTGGAATTCGCTGGCTCCGAGGAGAACATCCGCAATTCCCTCCTGAATTACCCTGACTTCATCGTCTTCGACTTGGACCCGGACGTTAGCCAACCGGGGAAAGTCGCGAAGCGCGAGGCCTTCGCCAAGGCATGCCAGGTTGCCTTGCACCTGAAGGAGATGCTCGACTCCCTCTCCCTTTCCTCCTTCGTAAAGACGTCGGGCCGTGCAGGCCTTCACGTTTACGTGCCTATCCTGCGGCAGCTAGATTATGACGCCGTTAGGGCGGCGGCTGAGACGCTGGGCAGGTTTCTGGTGCGGGCGCATCCGCGGGAGGTAACCATGGAATGGGCCGTGGGCAGGCGCCGAGGAAAGGTGTTCTACGACTATAACCAAAATGCCCGTGGGAAAACCCTTGTCTCCGTTTACTCGCCCAGGGCTACGCCGGAGGCCTCAGTCTCGATGCCGCTGCGCTGGGACGAGCTGTCAGGCGTGGATCCGGTGGACTTCACGATCATAACGGTGCCAGCGCGGCTAAGGGATGTTGGCGACCCCTGGGGGCGTATTCTGGACGAGAAGCACGATTTGGCTGGGCTCCTGAGCGGGCCGCCGCCGTGAGACGCAGGGTTATCGGCTGGGCGGCTACGGATTAAGGCTGGGGGGCGGTGTAGCCCGCCGTATCTTCCAGCTGGCAGGCCGAAGCCGGCACATCAGGGCGCAGGGCCTCGAAGACTGGGAAGCGGAGCGTGCCGTTCGGGTTCCACCCGGCAAAGCGTATGCGGGCGCAAAGGGCTGGCTGGCACCAGAAGACGAGGCGGGGCACGGCTGGCTCCTTGGAAAAGGGGCATTGGCGTGTCGCCAGAGGGTCTAGCCGCTGGGCAATGGCGGAAACCATATCGCCAAAGCCTCCGCTGACCTCCCCCACGTACCGCAGCTGGCCGGAACCATCCCATGCGCCCAGGAGAAGGGAAGAGAAGGGGCCCTCCGGCCGCGGGGCGCCCGTCCCCTTCCACCGGCCGCCGTACGTGTACCCTGCGATGACGAACCGGCCACGCCGGGCGGTGCTGATGACCAGCCAGTGGTTGCTGCGGACGCCTGGGAGGTACGGGCTTCTGAGATCCTTGGCCACGATTCCGTCCATCCCGAAGTCCCTCACCGCTTCGAAGAGGAGCAGCCCGTCCCCTGTCACGAAATCGGTGGCGCAGATGGTGTGGTTTCCTCTCAGGGCTCGGCGTAAGACGTCCTTCCTGCGAGCTAAGGTGAGGTCGGTGACAGAACGCCCTTGGAAGCTAAGGATGTCGAAGGCCTGGTAGGCTACACGCAAAGGAGGTGGCACCTCGGCTATCTGGCCAGTGACTAGCCTCGCCGCAATGGGCGCGAAGTTGGGGCGGCCGACGCCGTCCAGGGCGGCGATGACTCCATCCAGTACGGCGCTGGTGTGCAACGTTGCAGCGGCCTCAACGATCTCCGGAAACAGGGGCGTTAGGTCGGCGCCGTGTCGGCCCCGCAGCTGGATGGTGCCTCGATGCAAGAAGGCGAGGGCCCGGAGTCCGTCCCATAGAACCTCGAAGATGTGGTGGGGGGAGTCGAAGGGCTCATCGGCCCGCTGTGCCAACATGAAGCCTTCGCGCCCCGCGCTGGCGCCTCTTGAAACTGCCTGTGTCAGCGGGAGCTCGGCGTTGGGACGGATGTCTGGCCGTTGAAGTGGCGCCTCTCCTCCATCCAACATAATGGCAAGATAGCGCCTCGGCGAATTCGCGTCCAGGGGCGCCAGTTGCCGGCGCTTCGATCCAGCTTCCTTACCGAAATCTGACGCCGTCCTAACCGCCTGCTAACCAAAGTTTGGGTTGACTCCGCATACGATGTTTTCGCGCGCTCCTGCGTCTTCATCGCCGCACCCCCGCGAGCGCCACGGACCAGGGCGCGCCCTTTTGCCGCATATGGGACGTGCTAACCAACGCAGCGAGTGGTACCTGGTCTCCAGCCACGGCTCCGTCTTGTTTCTAATTGCTGCCCGGCCCGGCTGCACCGTGGAGGAGATCGCCGATTGGCTTCACCTGACCCAGCGCACCGTATGGGGGATCGTAGGGGACCTGCGCCGCGCTGGGATGTTAAAGGTGCAACGGGACGGCAAGTTACATCACTACTTCGTGGATCCTGACGGCCCGTTTCTCCACCGGACCATCACGGGCGTCAAGCTGGGGGTCGTCGTCGGCCGCTTGAGCGAGGAGGTCCGGTCGCTCTCGGCCCCGCTGCGCTGACTCCGCCGTCCGGTCGCATGTGCCTCATGCCCCCGCCTTTAGGCGGGGGGTGGTGTTGGAGCTGGGCGCCACCCCAACCTAAAGGTTGGGGCATCGGGCAACGGGTGCCTTGGTGTCCTTGGGGGATATGCCCCCGCGTTTAGGCGGGGGTGGTGGCGGATCTGGCGCCACCCCAACCTAAAGGTTGGGGCATCGGGCAATGGGCACCGCC
>DAOUAG010000179.1:0-6064 GCA_034433815.1 Dehalococcoidia bacterium
TGGTCTTAACATCCCCAAGGCAGCAGCCAAGATAAGGTGCCTAGAGCTATCGAAGGAGGCGAAGCACAGGCTCAAGATTCTGGACTGGTACGCGGCCCACGGTGAGAACGCATCCCTGACCTGCCGGCACTTCGGCATCTCGCGAGATACGTTCTATCGCTGGAGACGCCGGTTGCGCGTCGGCGGCCCAGGGGCCCTAGAGAACGGTAGTCGCAAGCCGCACAAGCCGCGCAAGCCCACCTGGTCCCCAGCGCTGGAGGCCGCTGTTCTCGACCTGCGCCAGCGCACGGGGTGGGGCAAGAACAAGTTGGCCATACTCCTGCGCCGGAAGGGCTGGCCCTGCTCTGCTTCCATGGTGGGGCGCATCCTGGGGAAACTGCGGCGCAGCGGCAAGCTCGTAGAGGCGCCACGCCGGGATCCCTGGCAGCGCCCCAGGCCCTTCAAACGGCCCTACGCGGTGCGCAAGCCCAAGGACTACACCGCCCGCGGCCCAGGCGAAATCGTGCAGATCGACACCTCCGTGGTCGCTCCCTTCCCCGGCTTCCGTTTCATCCATTTCACAGCCTGCGACGTCTTCACTCGCTGGCATGTACTGGAGGCTTACAGCCGTGCCACCGCTCACGCGGCGGCCGGCTTCCTGGATACGGTCCTCAAACGGATGCCCTTCCCCGTCCGCGCCATCCAGGTCGACGGGGGATCAGAGTTTATGGCACAGTTCGAGACAGCCTGCAGGGAACGCGGCATCCGTCTCTTCGTCCTCCCCCCACGCTCCCCCAAGCTCAACGGCCACGTCGAGAGGGCCCAACGCACTCATAAGGACGAGTTCTACCGACGGACGGAGTTGCCCCTCTCCCTGGCAGCCATCAACAAAAGACTGAGGACCTGGGAGCACGTCTACAACTGCATCCGCCCTCACCAGGCCCTCGGCTACAAAACGCCCAAAGCATTCTACCAACAATTCGCCAACGAAAGGAGGTAGGGTGTACGACATGTACCGAACCAATACACAAGGTTGCTCCCAGCGGCCTCTACTGTTATGCTCACCCTCGCGTAAACGTGAGATGACCTCCAACCACCGCAATTACCCTGTCATCGTCGGCGTCGGCCAGCTCACCAACCGCCCATCGTCGGTGGCAGAGACGCTGGAGCCGATGGAGATGATGGTGCAGGTGGCCCAGGAGGCGGCGGCCGATGCTGGCTCCCCAGGCCTCCTCCGCCAACTGGACTCCGTCCAGGTCGTCAACATCATCGGCTGGTCATACGCCGATGCCCCTGGTATGTTGGCCGCGCGGCTGGGAGCATCGCCGTCTCACACTTTCTACTCCGGCATCGGCGGCGAAACGCCCCAGCGTCTCATCAACAACGCGGCAGCGGATGTCGCAGCCGGGCGCCGTCGCCTGGTGCTCATCGCCGGCGCCGAAGCCCTGGAGTCGCGGCGGTTGGCCCGCAAGTCCGGCCAGCATCTGCCCTGGACGACCCGCGGCACGCCCAACCGCATCGATGACCCCATACTTCCCGGCTTCAACGAGATGGAGGCCCGCCACGGCTGCACGCTCCCCATCCACTTCTACCCCCTCTTCGAGAACGCCTTGCGCGCCCGCAAGGGCCTGACGCTGGACGAACACCGGCAGCGCCTAGGCGAACTCTGCTCCCGCATGTCCGCCGTCGCCGCTAGTAACCCATATGCCTGGTTCCCTGTGGCCCGCAGCCCGGAGGAGATTACGACCGTCAGCCCGGCGAACCGCATGGTGTGCTTCCCGTACCCTAAGCTCATGAACGCCATCATCGAAGTGGACCAGGCGGCGGCCATTATCCTCACCGGCGCCGAGACCGCCAGGGATCTGGGCGTGCCGGAGGAGCGCTGGGTCTACCTCCACGGCTGCGGCGACGCCACGGACAAGTGGTTCGTCAGCGAACGCTGCGATTACTACTCTTCACCGGGGATCGAGGCGGCCACGCGGCGCGCCCTGGCTATGGCCGGCGTGACCGTTGAGGAGATCGCCTTCTTCGATCTCTACTCCTGTTTCCCCTCGGCGGTGCAACTCGCCATGGATGCCCTAGGCCTGGCTGTGGACGACCCCCGGGGCGTGACGGTGACGGGCGGCCTGCCCTACGCCGGCGGACCCGGCAACAACTACGTCAGTCACTCCGTGGCCACCATGGTGGGCAAACTGCGGCAGGCCCCCGAGAAGCTCGGCCTGGTGACCGGCCTCGGCTGGTTCATCACCAAGCATTCGGCCGGGGTGTACGGTGCGCGGCCCCCGGCAGGGCCATGGCAACGGACGGATCCATCGCTGGACCAGGCGGCTCTGGACGCCATGCCCAGCCCGCCGGTGATAGGGATCGCCAACAGCCCGGCCACCGTCGAGACCTACACCGTGGTCTTCAACCAGGCGGGCGAGCCGGAGCGCGGCATCGTCGTCGGGCGCCTGGACTCGGGCGAGCGCTTCTTCGCCAACACGGAGCCGGACCCCTCGCTTCTAGAAGCCATGTGCCGTCAGGAGTTCGTGGGGCAGCGCGGCCTTGCCCGCCACGACGCCGCCAGCGGCAGGAACGTGTTCCTTCACTAGGAGCCGGGCCGGCGTAATGATCCGGCCCCTTTACGCGTCTACATCAAGAAAGACCCGTCTGGGGTGGCCGGATCGATGCAGTAATAGAAACGATCGCTGGCCGGCAACCGTTAGTTCTATTGGAGTTACAATGAAGTCAGGAGCAGTGTCCCCTCCAGTGAGCGCTCGGCCTCGCTATATCTACCGCTTCCAGGAAGGCAGCGCCGCCCAGCGGGACATCCTGGGCGGCAAGGGGGCCAACCTTTGCGAAATGGCCCGGCTCGGCCTGCCTGTGCCCCCGGGCTTCGTCATCACCACCGAAACCTGCCGCCTGTACTACGAAAACGGGCGGCGGGCGCCCGACGGGCTGTGGGACGCCGTGCGGCAGCACGTGCGGGAGATCGAGGACGCCTTGGGCCGCCGTTTTGGGGATCCGGCAGACCCCCTCCTGCTGTCGGTGCGTTCGGGGTCCAAGTTCTCTATGCCCGGCATGATGGACACGATCCTGAACCTCGGGCTCAACGACGCCACCTGCGAGGGACTGGCCCGGAGCACCGGCGACAGGCGCTTCGCCCTCGACTCCTACCGCCGTTTCATCCAACTCTTCGCCAAGGTGGCTCTGGGCCTTGATCCGGAGCCCTTCGAGGACGCCCTCGCCAGCGCAAGACGCGACGCCGGGGTCGCCTCCGATGCCGAACTGAGCGCAGAGGCCCTGGAAACCCTGGTGCGGCGCTTCCTCGCCCTGGTCCACGAGCGCACGGGCTCGCCCTTCCCGGCAGACCCGTGGCGGCAGCTCGAGATGGCCGTCGAGGCCGTCTTCAACAGTTGGAACAACCCCCGCGCCGTCTCCTATCGCGAGCACCACCGTATCCCCCACGATATCTATACGGCCGCCACGGTGATGGCCATGGTCTTCGGCAACAGCGGCTGGGACAGCGGCACCGGCGTCTGTTTCACCCGAGACCCCAGCACCGGGCAGCGCCGGCTGTTCGGAGAGTACCTCCCGAACGCCCAGGGCGAGGACGTCGTCTCCGGCGCCCGAACGCCCAAACCCATCGCCGAGCTGGCCAGCGAGATGCCCCACGTGTACGACGCCTTGCAACAGTTCGGCCAGCGGCTTGAGCGCCACTTCCGGGACGTCCAGGACATCGAGTTCACCATAGAGCGGGGCCATCTCTACATCCTTCAGACCCGCTCCGCCAAGCGCGCCGCGGCCGCCGCCGTGAAGATAGCGGTGGACATGGTCGATGAAGGGCTCGTCACCCCGGAGGAGGCCGTCCAACGCGTCCCGGCGGCGGACCTTACGCAGCTCCTGTTGCCCCGCTTCGACGGGGCCGCCAAGGGCCGCGCCATGGCGGAAGGGCGCCTCCTGGGCCGGGGCCTGAACGCATCGCCAGGAGCCGCCAGCGGCAAGGCTGTCTTCGACTCGGCGGCAGCGGCGGCCGCAGCCGAGGCCGGGCAGCCGGTGATCCTCGTGCGCCCCGAGACCAGCGCCGATGACATGCCAGGCATCCTCCGCGCCGCCGCCGTCCTCACCAGCCGTGGCGGCATCACCAGCCACGCCGCTGTGGTGGCGCGGGGGCTCGGCAAACCCGCCGTCGTGGGTTGCAGCGGCCTGACAGTCGATCCCCGCCGGCGCTGCCTCTCGGTCAACGGCCTCGTCCTGCATGAGGGGGACGAGATCAGCATCGACGGCTTTACCGGCGAGGTCTTCGCCGGCCACATCGATACAGTGCCGCCGGACGTGGCCAGCAACGCCGAGCTCAGCCGTCTGTTGGCCTGGGCCGACGGGTTCCGTCGCCTGGGGGTGCGGGCCAACGCAGACACCCCGGCCGACGCCCGCCAGGCGCTGACCTTCGGCGCCGAGGGCATCGGCCTCTGCCGCACCGAGCACATGTTCTTCGACCCTGAGCGCCTGCCCTACGTCAGGGAGGTGCTGCGGCGCGCCGGGGAGGTCTCCCGTCTGGAGCGCGAGGCGGAGGAGGCGCGCCACGGCGCTGCCGCTGCCAAGGGCGACGCCCGCGCCGCCTGGCAGGAGCGCCTGCGACGGGCCGAGGAGCGCCTCCAGGGCGATGACGTGCGGGCCTTCCGGGCGGCGCTGGATCGTCTCGCTGAGTACCAGACCGCGGACTTCCGGGAGATCCTGCGCATCATGGACGGCAAGCCCGTCGTCATCCGGCTCCTGGACGCCCCGCTCCACGAGTTTCTGCCGCCCTACGAGTCGATACTGCAAGAGGTAGCGGCCTTGCGGGCCACCGGCAGCGACCCCGAGACGCTGCGGCAGAAGGAGGCGCTGCTGGCCGAGGCAGCCGCCCTGCGGGAGGCCAACCCCATGCTGGGCCACCGCGGCTGCCGGTTGGGCCTGACTTACCCCGCCATCTACGAGATGCAGGTGCGGGCGATCCTGCAAGCAACCCTCGACCTGCGGCGCGAGGGCCTGAACCCTCGGCCCGAGATCATGGTGCCGCTAGTGGTGGCGGCTGGCGAGCTGGCGGCCCTGCGGCGGCGCCTGGTGAAGGTGGCCGAGGAGATGGGCGTGCAACTGGGCCGGCCGGGGCCCATTCCCTTCGGCACCATGATCGAGCTCCCTCGGGCCGCCCTGGCCGGGGGGCGCCTGGCTCCGCACACCGACTTCTTCTCCTTCGGCTCCAACGACCTCACCCAGATGACCTTTGGCTTCAGCCGCGACGACGCCGAGGAGAAGTTTCTGCGCTTCTACCTGGAGCAGGGTTACCTCATCCACAACCCCTTCCGCACCATCGACGAACTGGGCGTCGGGCGGCTGATCCGCATGGCGGTGGAAGAGGGCCGCGCCGCCAACCCGCAGATCGCCCTTGGCCTGTGCGGCGAGCACGGGGCCGACCCGGAGAGCATCGCCTTCTGCCACCGGGTGGGGCTGGACTACGTCTCGTGCTCGCCTATGCGCATCCCGGTGGCGCGGCTGGCGGCGGCGCAGGCCGCCCTAGCCGAAAGGCAGGCGGCCGGCGACGGCCACCGGGACGTCTAGTCTGCACGTCCGCGGCTCTCCCGTCACCTGCAAGTGAAGGTTGAACCACTGCGGGTGCAGGTAAAGTCGGCGTAGACGCCGCTATCCGTCTGGCAATTCACGGAGTTAGAGACCACCGAACACTGGTAATCAGGCCCGTCAACAGGTGACAGTATGTCCACGTAGCAGTTCACCTCGGAGAGGGACGGATAGACGCTACAATCGTAGTCCGGGAAGTAGGAAGCGCTGGTCTCACAATAAGCGTCGTTGATCAAGCTGTCGTAGTCGCAGAAGTAGGTTGGCCAGGGTGACAGGGAGCTTGAGCAGTTTACTGAGGCGATGTTCACGTATATGGTACAGTCGTAGGGAGGGTTTGTTTCGATCTCGGTCCGACAGCTTGCAGATCCGCCCAGTATTCCCGGATACAGAAAGGCGTAGCCCATGACGGCTATCCAACAATGCGCGATGGTCCCTGAAGGGGTGGGGGCCGGCGTCGGGGTGGGCGTGGGCGTTGGCGTCTGCCCGGGCG
>DAOUAG010000180.1:0-3169 GCA_034433815.1 Dehalococcoidia bacterium
TGTAAGTTCGTTCTTCCCGCTGGTTGCGCCGCCGCACACGCCGCGCGCAACGGCCCTCGTGGAGCGACCGCCAGCGGAGGCCACGAAGAGCGTTCCGGACGAGTCGAGATAGGCAACCTCCCGGTCCGCACGACCGGCCTTCCAGCGGCCGAGCGGCTCACCGGGTGGAGTCGGCCTGCTCCAGCGCTCCCACGACGTGAACATCGAGGCGGCTTCCTGGGATTCGGGATCGAGAAAGGCGGCAGGCCCTCTAAGCAAGCCCGTTATCCGCCAGTCGCCGGCGGTTTCCGCTGTGTGGAAGACCAGGGCCTCACGAATGGGGCGATCATCCGGGGGTGATCGGCTGATGCGTGTAGCGATCACTTCGTAGGTTTCGGATCCTCCCCGGGAGAGCTCTATCTCCCGGCTCATGCGGGCCGTCGCATATACCCGCGGCGCACCGCTCCCGAACTCGTCACTGGAGTCACGGAGCGCGTCGTAGATCCAGTCGGCGAGGTATCGCCCGTACGACGGCGCATCGTAGACGGTGCCCTCAGAGCTGTAGGCACCGATGCCAACGGCATACACACCCCCGCCTGCCGCAGCCTCTGCACAGTTGGGCCCCGGCGCCGGGAAGATGTTGGATGGGCAGGCATAGGGCTTGAAGCTCGTGAGCTCCACCAGGGCAACATCGCCGACCACCAGGGCGCGGTCGATCTTCGCCGCCAGCTCTAGGAACCCGGCAGGCGGCGCGGCCGTTGGGGTGGGAGCCGGAGAAGCGTTGCCGCCGCCACAACCGGCGAGGATGATGAGCGCCACGCCAGCCGTTGCGGAAAACAGGAGCACTCGCTTAGCCGCCACGTGGGGGAGGTATTCCTGCCGGGCCGGTCGACAGGCCCTATACATTCGATCCCTCGCTGATCGAGCCGTGTGCACAATTCTCCGCCTGATGCGAAAGTTTGTCAGTTCAGCGCAGCACTTGGGCCTGGCGGCCGCCTGTGTAACAATAGTTGTCAACAACCCATCGCAGGGGGACTCACGCCAGCCATGACCATAGCCAGCGAACTGCAGGCCAAGGGCGAGGCCGCGCGCCGGGCGGCCCGGGAGTTGGCCCGCACGCCCACAGATGTCAAGAACCGCGCGCTCCTAGCCATAGCCGATGCGCTTCTGGAGCGCTCCGGGGAGATCCTGCGGGCCAACCAGCACGACGTGCAGGCGGCAGTGGATGCCGGGCTCCCCGACGCCGTCGTCGACCGCTTGGCCCTGACCGGCGAGAAGATCGAGGGCATCGCCAACGATGTGCGCACCGTCGCCGCCCTGCCGGACCCTGTGGGCCAGATGATCGATATGCGCACCCTCCCCAACGGCATGCAGGTGGGCCGCCGCCGGGTGCCGTTGGGGGTCATCGCCGCCATCTACGAGAGCCGGCCCAACGTGACGGTGGATATCGCCTCCCTCTGCCTCAAGTCGGGCAACGCCTGCATCCTGCGCGGCGGCAAGGAGGCCATCAACTCCAACCGCACCCTGGCCGCCATCCTGCGGCAGGCCATCGCTGAGGCGGGCGCGCCCCAAGACGCCGTGCAGCTCATCGAGAACACCGACCGGGCGCTGGTGGGCGAGATGCTCAAGATGCGCCAGTATATCGACCTGGTGGTGCCCCGCGGCGGCGCCGAGCTAATCCGCTACGTGGCGGAGAACGCCGCCATGCCCGTCCTCACCGGCGGAATCGGCGTCTGTCACACCTATATCGACCGGGCCGCCGATCCGGAGAAGGCGGTGCGCATAGCCGACAACGCCAAGACCCGCAAGTTCAGCGTCTGCAACGCCCTGGACACCCTTCTGGTCCACCGCGACGTCACGGAAACGATCCTCCCCAAGATCGCCCGCGTTTGGGCCGAGCGCGGCGTGGAGATGCGCTGCGACGAGCGGGCACTGCGGGCGCTGCGGGCCGCCGAGATTCCGGAGGCCAAGATCGTGCCCGTTCAGGAGGACGACTTCGGCCGCGAGTTCCTGGCCCTCATCGCCGCGGTCAAGGTTGTCGACTCCCTGGACGAGGCCCTGGAGCACATCTACCGCTACGGCACCGGGCACTCCGACGCCATCGTTACGGAGGACTACTCCGCCGCCATGCGCTTCCTGGATGAAGTAGACACCGCTGTCTGCTACGTCAACGCCAGCACCCAGTTCACCGACGGCGCCCAGTTCGGCCTTGGGGCCGAGATCATCGACTCCACCCAGAAGACCATCGCCCGCGGCCCCGTCGGCCTGACCGAGATCACTACCTACAAGTGGATAGTCCTCGGCAACGGCCACATCAGGCCAAAATAGCCCCGCTGTCGCCTATACCCTGAAAAAGGGTACGATATGGCCGGGAGGCGACCCCCTCAGGCCAGCCAACCCAAAGGAGGGCTACCATGAGCGGCTACCACTTCGAACGCGAGTGCCGGACCGAACAGTCCGAAAGCTACATCATCGAGCTCGATGACGAAGAGGTAGGCCGGATCGACCTCCACTTCACACCCTCCGTGGCCTACGGGACCCTCTGCGTGCTGGAGAGCCTGACCGAAGAGGACGTGCGAGAGCTGATAAGCGAGATCGACGAGCGCCTAGTCCTGACCACCGACCCCTTCCGGGAGGACTTCGTGGTCACCGTCTGGGCCGGCCGTGAGGCTGCCGTCTACTCCGACGAGGACTTCGAGGGCGAGGAGGAGGAAGAAGAGGAGGACGAGGACGTGGAGGGCAACGGCCACCGGGGGGACTAGGGCGCAGCGGGCTATGGCGCCGGGCGTCCCAACCGCCAGGCAGCGGCGGTGAGGAGCGCGCCGCCGATGACCGCAGCCAGCGCCAGGCCTACGGTCCCGGCCGCCTCATCGCTCCCCCCTGGCGGGCCGCCCGTTTGCGGCAGTTCGGGGGGGCAAACGAACGGCAGGTCGGTGATTCCTGTCACCCCCCTCGCGAGGACGTGGCCAGCCGCATCCAGGGCCTGCACTTCGAAGAAGAGAGACGAGGGCGCCACGAGGGTGGCGTCCCTAGTCCCAGGCACCCGGTAAGAAGTCGCGTTCCCCGGCAGCAGGTCGTCGAACTCCACCTCTTCGGTTGGGATCTTGTCCAGCAGTTCACATGTCCTGCCCGTGAACCGGGCCCGCCCGGAGACGCGCATACTGGTCTGCCCCAGTCCTGGGTCATCCCA
>DAOUAG010000181.1:0-1559 GCA_034433815.1 Dehalococcoidia bacterium
ACGGCAAGGAGGCGATGGAGCCCCACAACGTCACGTACATCGTTCTAGGGGCGGCCATCCTCTGGTTCGGGTGGTTTGGTTTCAATGCCGGCAGCGCCGGGGCCGCCACGGGCCAGGCGGCCAACGCCTTCGTGGTGACTAACACCGCGGCTGCCGCTGCGGCTCTCTCGTGGATGTTCGCCAGTTGGGCCCTGGGCGGAAAGCCCAGCGTCATCGGCGCAGCCGCCGGCGCCGTGGCCGGGCTTGTGGCCATCACTCCCGCCTCAGGCTTCGTCCAGCCTATGGAAGCCATCGTCATCGGCGGTGTCGCCGGCGTCCTCTGCTACCTTGCCGTGCGCCTGCGCGCCCGAACATCGGTAGACGACTCCCTAGACGTGGTCGGTGTCCACGGCGTCGGTGGCACCTGGGGGGCGCTGGCCACGGGGCTCTTCGCTGCCTCGGCCGTCGGCGGATTCGACGGTCTGACCCACGGGGAGCCCTCTCAATTGTTGGACCAACTCGCCGCCGTGGCCGTAGTCTGGGTCTACTCCTTCAGCGTTACGGCTGTTATCCTCAAGGTGCTCGATGTCGTCATGGGGCTCCGGGTGAGCGAGGAAGAGGAGGAGTTGGGCCTGGACGTCACCCAGCACGGCGAGCGCGGCTACGTCTTCGACGAAGGCACTGCCGTACCCGTGCTTCAGTACCAGGTCACGGCGCCCCCGCCACCAGCGCCGGGCCCCGTGCCTCGTCCCGAGAGCGCCGGCAGCGAAGCCTAGTTCAAGGAGCTGTAGTATGCAGAAGATCGAGGCCATCATCCGCCCAGAACGGCTGGACAGCGTGAAGGACGCCCTGGCCAACGCCGGCTTCACCGGCATGAACATCGTCCACGTCACCGGCCGCGGAGTGCAGAAGGGCATCGTGCACATGGGCCGCGGCGGCGAAACCTATGAGGTCGACATGCTGCCCAAGGTGAAGATAGAGGTCGTCGTGGCCGACGCCGATGCCTCCCGGGTCGTGGACCTCATCTGCAACGCCGCCCGCACCGGTCACATCGGCGACGGTAAGATCTTCGTCATACCGGTATCCGATGCCATCAGGGTCCGCACCGGCGAGAGGGGCGAAGCGGCCATCTGAGGCGTCCCCCTCCGGGTGAAGGGAAAAGGCGGGGGGCCGGCCCGGGTCGGCCCCCCGTTTAATAAACCTGTAACGTAAAGGCTTACTCCTAAGCCCATCACGGCCCATATAATCGCGAATGTAGACAAATCCAAGGAGGAACAGCTTTGACCCCATTAGACGCCGCTCAAGAGGTCACCAACCTCATCAAGCAGAATGGGATCGAGATGGTCGACCTCAAGTTCAATGACCTTCCCGGTCTCTGGCAGCACTTCTCGGTGCCGCCCAGGGAGCTGCACCTGGAAGACATCGAGACCTCCATCTGGGTCGATGGTATCGGCTTCGATGGCTCGAGCATCCGCGGGTTCCAGAAGATCCAGGAATCCGATATGATCCTCATCCCTGATCCCACCACGGCCCGGATAGACCCCATCTGCGAGGCCAAGACCCTCTCCATCATCTGCGAC
>DAOUAG010000182.1:0-6459 GCA_034433815.1 Dehalococcoidia bacterium
GCCCACTCCGTGCCCCGGGTCCTCCATGCCGGCGGCGATTCCACTGGCCAGTACATCGAGCTCACCCTTTCCTCCGTGGCCCGCCAGGAGGGGATCACGGTCCTGGAGTACACCATCGCAACGGAGATTCTGCGAGGCGAGGGCGGCGAAGCCATTGGCATTCGAGCTCTGGACACCCGGAACGGCGAACGGCGGGCTTACACCGGCCGGCACTTGGTTCTCGCCACCGGCGGTGCCGGCCAACTGTACCGCGTCTCTACCAACCCCCAGGTGGCAACCGGCGACGGCATCGCCTTGGCCTATCGCGCCGGGGCCGAGGTAATGGACATGGAGTTCTTCCAGTTCCACCCCACCGCTTTGCGCATGCCCGGGGTGCAACCCTTCCTCATCTCGGAGGCGGTGCGCGGAGAGGGCGGCATCCTGCGCGATGTAAACGGCGAGCGCTTCATGCCGTCCTACCACCCCAAGGCAGAGCTGGCGCCCAGGGATATCGTGGCCCGCGCCATCCTTGACCGGATGCAGAAAACGGGCGCCGACCACGTCCTCCTGGATGTCACCCACTTGGACCCCAGCCTGGTGATGGCGCGCTTTCCCCAGATCTACCGGTTCTGCAAGGACGCAGGCCTGGACATCACCCGCCAGCCGATACCGGTGTCGCCGGCCGCTCATTACACCATGGGCGGCATCCGCACCAACACCTGGGGGGAAACTACTATCCGGGGGCTTTACGCCTGCGGCGAGTGCGCCTGCACCGGAGTGCACGGCGCCAACCGGCTGGCTTCCAACTCCCTCCTAGAGACAGTCGTCTTCGCCAAACGGGTGGTGCGGCGCACCCAAGAGGCGCCCGGCGGCAGCGCGCCCCCCACTGGGGATGCCGTCGATCTGAGCGATCCCAGCGGGACGGCAAGCGAACTGGCTGGCCAAGCGGTTGGCCCGCCTGGCCGCGAGGAGATTCAGGCGCTGATGTGGCGCGACGTAGGGATTGTGCGCAACGCAGCGTCCCTCTCCCGGGCCAAGGCCACGCTGGCTGCCTGGCAGGCCGTCCTCCCCGAACCAACGGACCGCCCCTCGCAAGAGATCGCAGACCTCCTGACGTGCGCCCGGCTGGTGACGGAGGCCGCCCTCATGCGTGAGGAATCTCGCGGCGCCCACTATCGGAGCGACTTTCCGGAGCCGCGGGAGGAATGGCGCCGGCACATCGTCTTCCGGCGCCGTCTCTAGACACCCGGGGCACGGTCATCCTGTGGATTTGTGGAGGGTGTGGAAAAGGCGGTTGACCCCTCCATTGCGCGGGCCGACAATGGCCTCAGCTTCCCGACCGGGCAGGCGCGAGGGACGAAGGGACTCGAGGGAGCGGACGGGCGACCAGACGCCCAATCGAGACCTGGAACTCCACAAGCGCCGGCCTAATCCCCGGGAAGCTTTCCTTTTTCCCGCGTTATCGTCGCAGGCGGGCGGCACGAGGCCCTTCGGACCGTCGATCCCCTTGACCCCCTCGCCCTTTGGCCGGACAATCCCAACAGGAGGGCCGTTCATGGAACGCCAGGGAGAGCGGCGCAGCATCGACCGCCACCTCATCCACACCATCAGCCAGGACAAGGAGGTCTTGCTGGACGAGACGCGGCTGCGCCGGCTGGCGGAAAGCGCCCTCCTGGAGGACCGCGCCTGGCAGGACATCACCTCCGACGCGCTGGTGCCGGAGGATCAGGAAGGCCGCGGCGTCATAGTGGCCAAGGCGCCCGGCGTCATCGCCGGGCTCCCCCTGGCGCGGGTCACCTTCGCCGCTGCCGACCCCAGGCTCCGTTGGTCAGCGCCCGTAGAGGACGGCCAGGCCGTGACGGAGGGACAGCGCGTCGCCGTGGTCGAAGGGTGCCTGGCCTCCATCCTGCGAGCTGAGCGGGTGGCCCTCAACTTCCTCTGCCACCTCAGCGGCATCGCTACAGCTACGGCGGCCGTCGTCCGCGAACTGCGGGGCACCCAGTGCCGCTTGCGGGATACCCGCAAGACGATCCCGGGGCTGCGCGCCATTCAGAAGTACGCCGTACGCATGGGTGGCGGCCTGAACCACCGCATGAGCCTAGCGGACGGCATACTGGTGAAGGACAACCACCTGGCGGCCCTGCGGGCCCGAGGCTTGCACATCGAGGACGCCGTGCGGCTGTTGCGCCGGGCCCAACCCAGCCTGCGGATCGAAGTAGAGGTCACCACGGTGGAGGATGCCGAGCGGGCGGCCAAGGCCGGCGCCAACGAGCTTCTCTTGGACAACATGACGCCCTCCCAGATACGAGAGGTGGTAGTCCTCATGGGGCGGCTGGAACACCGGCCCGCCCTCGAGGCATCGGGGGGGATCACCCTCGCCAACGCCCGGACGGTAGCGGAGACGGGCGTGGACTACATTTCGATGGGGGCCATCACCCACTCGGCCAAGGCGCTGGACCTGAGCCTGGAGCTAGAGCCCCTCTAAGCCCCAGCACGACCCCGCGCTAGGGACCTACCCCCGCCATCACTGCCTACGGGGCCGCTGGAGGTCTCGGCTGTCCACCATGATGGTTACGGGGCCATCGTTCACCAGCTCTACCTCCATCATGGCACCGAAACGTCCCGTCTGCACCGCGATTCCGGCGTTCCGTAGCGACCGTGCGAAGGCCTCCACCAGGGGCTCCGCTTGCTCTGGCGGCGCCGCCTGGGCGAAGCTGGGGCGGCGGCCCCGGCGGACATCGGCCAGGAGGGTGAACTGGCTCACCACCAGGGCCCCGCCCCCCACGTCGAGCAGAGATCGATTGAATTTGCCCTCCTCGTCTGCGAACACCCTAAGGCCCGCGCACTTCTCTGCCAAGCGGGCCGCTTCGGCCTCGCTATCACCGCTCTCGACCCCCACCAGAAGGAGAAGCCCGCTGCCGATGGAGGCCAAGGTCTCGCCGCCGACTCGCACGGACGCTCGTTTGACCCGCTGTAGGAGGACGCGCACGTCTGGATCATGCCTCTTTTCCGGCCCATGGGAAAGGGGGTATGCAAGAAAAGGAAAAGCCGCCTATTCCGCAGGCGGCCTTGGTGTCAGGGGAGAGGCCGTTACTCGGCCGCGAACGCCCCGGTCTTAGCGTCGGAGCCGTTGGCGCTTTCGTGTCCGTGATCGTCCTCAGACTTATCGGAGCGCGAACCGTTGCCGCCGCTCCATGACTTTCGGTTATCGGTACTGTAGAAGCCGGAGCCCTTGAAGATCACGGCGGGCACGCTGAGGAGGCGGCGGGCCTCGGCGCCGCAGTCCGGGCACGTCTGGACGGCAGGCGCGTCAAAGCCCTCAGTCTTCTCGTACTCGTGACCGCCGTTGCACCGGTACTCGTAGACAGGCAACGCCATCGACCTCCTGCAGGTGGGTGTAATAAAGACCGCCCGGATGGGCAGCCCTACAAAGCAATATAGCAGAGGCTAAGATTGAGGCGCAATACGCAGGCGGCCTCCGGTGGAGCACCCCTCGCGCGCAAAAGGAAAAGCGTTACGGTTGCCCTTTGACCCGGCCTGATGCACCCTATAGCCGTGCCTGTCAGCGATCTGCCAGCCGTGATCCGGGCGCTTTTGCGCCCTGACGCCTACCCCCACCCGGTGCAGCGCGTGGAGCTCCGCCAGACTCACATCTCTTTCGTCCTCCTGGCGGGAGATTACGCCTACAAGGTGAAGAAGGCGGTGAACTTCGGCTTCCTGGACTACTCCACCCTTGCCAAACGCCGTTTCTACTGCCGCCAGGAGGTGGCGCTGAACTCCCGCCTTTGCTCGGGGACCTACCTGGGCGTCGTGCCTGTACGGGAGGAGGCTGGGCGTGTGAGGATGGGCGGCCCCGGCAGAACGATAGAGTACGCCGTACAGATGCGGCGCTTGCCGGCCGAGCGCATGATGGACCGTCTGTTGGCTGAAGGCAAGGTGACGGAAGAGATGGTCCGCAATCTGGCCCGGGTGCTCGCCGATTTCCACGGCCGGGCCGAAACGAACTCCCGTATCGCCGCCATCGGCCTGAAGGGGATCCGCTACGCTTGGGAAGAGAACTTCCGCCAGTGGCAGCCCTTCATCGGCCAGACGATCTCGCCGGAGCAGGACGCCGCCCTGCGGGCGTTCGGCCGGCGCTTCTTCGCGCGCAAGGGGACCCTCCTGGCGGCCCGCGCGGATGCCGGCCGAGTCCGCGATTGCCACGGGGACCTGCGCTCCGACAGCGTCTGCTTCGTGGACGGCCTCTGCATCTACGATTGCATAGAGTTCAACCGCCGCTTCCGCTACACGGATGTGGCCGGCGACGTCGGCTTTCTGGCCATGGACCTGGACTACCGGGGCCACCCAGAGCTGGCCGCGGCGTTCGTGGAGGAGTACGTGCGGGCTTCGGGCGATGCCGGGCTCCCGGAGGTGATCGATTTCTTTAAGTGCTATCGGGCAGCCGTCCGAGGCAAGGTGGAGGGCTTCCTTCTGGCGCAGCCAGAGGTGCCCGCCGCGGAGAAGCGCCGCGCCCGGGCGGCCGCTAGGCGGTACTTCGATCTGGCCTGCCGGTACGCGCGGGCGCACGCGCCTCCCCTCTTGCTCATCACCTGCGGCCTATCCGCCACCGGCAAGTCGACGCTAGCCCGGGCCCTGGCCCAGAAGATCGGCGCGGAGGTCATCTCGTCCGACGTCGTGCGCAAGCGCCTGGCGGGCTTGGAGCCGCTACAGCGGCGAGAAGAGGCCTTCGGCCGCGGCATCTACGGCCCGGAGTTCACGGAGCGTACCTACGCTGCCCTGCTGGATACCGCGCGGGGCGCCCTGGACGCTGGCCAGCCGGCCATTCTCGACGCCACGTACCTGCGGCGGACGCACCGCCGCCAGGCGCGGCGGCTAGCGGAGGAGCTGGGCGCTGAGTTCGCCTGTATCTACCTGCGGGCGGACGATGACCTGGTGCGGCGCCGCATCGAGAAGCGGCTTCGGGAAGGGGCTGATCCCTCCGATGCCGGCTGGAGCGTTTACCTGCGGCAAAAGCGGCGCTTCCAGAGGCCGAGCGAGGTGCCAGCGGAGCGTCTCATCACGGTGGACTCCACGCGGCCTATCGCCTCGCAGACGCGGTACGTGCTAGACGCCCTGCGCAGGCTGTCGCCCCACTCGTTGCCCTAGGCCCAGCCCTTCGCCTTAGGAGATGCTGGATGGCGCTACCTTGGGCATGCGCCACGTGGGCCGCGGCCCTTGACGTGCTGCGGACACGATGTAAGATGGTGCGAGAAGGCTGGAGCGCCGGTTGGCAGAGGGGGAGGAACTGCCGTCCGGCCTAGGCCCAAAGGAGGTAGCCCATGGCCACGTACATCATGCTCAGCACCCTTACCGATGAGGGGCGCAAGACGCTGAAGGAGCGCCCAGAACGGCTCCAGGAGGTAAACCGGGAGATCGAGGCCATGGGGGCCCGCGTAGTGCAGCAGTACGCCGTCCTGGGGGGCTATGACTTCGTAAACATCATCGAGGCGCCGGACAACGAAACCATCGCCCGCGTCTCCGTGGAGCTGGGCGCCCGGGGCACCGTACAGTTGACGACCTTGGCGGCGATCCCGGTGGACACCTTCACCCAGATGCTGAAGGGGCACGCATCGGCCTGAGGCGCGCCGTGGCGGGTTACATCGTCTTCACGAGGCTAACGCCGGCCGGCCAGAAATCCCTTCGCAACAACCCCAACCGCCTGGCCGAGGTGGCGGCCCAGGTGCGAAGCCTAGGGGTCAAGATCACCAGGCAGTACGCCACCCTGGGAGACTACGACTTCATCACCTTCATCGAGGCGCCAGACAACGTGACGGTGGCCAAGGCGGCGGCCGAGATCAGCAGCCTGGGCACCATGCGCCTGGAGATCTTCCCCGTCCTGTCCATGGACAAATTCACCCACCTGCTGCGCCTTCAGCCTTACCGAACGGAGCCCCACCGCTGGCAGACGGCCCTTTGGGCGCGGGCGGTGCGCCGGGTGTTCCGCTACGTCGCTGCCACCCAGTACGTGCGCCGCTACTGCCGTCCGCTGACCGTAGAGGGGCGGGAGAACCTGGAGGGCCTGAAGGGCCCCGCCGTCATCATCGCCAACCACAGCTCCCATCTGGATACGCCGGTGGTGCTCAGCGCGCTGCCAGGACGCATCAGCAGCCGTCTGGCCATCGCTGCGGCGGCCGATAAGTTCTACGCCTCGCGCCGCAAGTTCGCGTGGCGCTACTCCCTCTTCCTCAACACCTTCCCGGTACACCGTGGCGGCGGGGTCAAGCAGTTGGAATACCCGCTATCGCTCATCGAGCGGGGCTGGTCCATCCTCATCTTTCCCGAGGGTGGGCGGTCCAAGACGGGGCAGATCGGCCGCTTCAAGGCGGGCCCGGCCATCATGGCCATGGAGGCTGGGGTGCCGGTGGTCCCCATTTACATGGAGGGGTTGCGGGAGATCCTCCCCAAGGGCTCGCGGCAGCCGCGGCCGGGGCCGGCGGTGGC
>DAOUAG010000183.1:0-1723 GCA_034433815.1 Dehalococcoidia bacterium
CGCCCGGGTTTCCGGTGTGGGAGACGGCACCCGTCATAGCCTGGACGCAGAGGTCGTAGGCGGGCCGATCCCGCAAGGGGCCGACGGACCCGAAGCCGGTGATGGAGGTGCAGATGATGCGAGGGTTGATGGCGGACAAATGCTCGTAGCCGATGCCCAGCCTCTCCGGGACGCCAGGCCGGAAGTTGTCGAAGACGACGTCCGATACCCTTACCAGTTCGTGGAGGATCCGGCGTCCCTCGGGCTTCTCGATGTCCAGGGCGAGGCTCTTCTTGTTCCGGTTGACGCTCAGGAAGTAGAAATGCATCCCCTTGTAAGAGAAGCGGTCGTGGGACTCTTCACGGGACCCGGGGGGCTCGATCTTGATCACTTCGGCGCCCAGGTCTGCCAGGAGCATGGTGGCATATGGGCCCGCCAACGCCCTGGTGAAGTCCAATACCCTGACGCCTGCGAGGACGGTCTCCATGACTTACCTTCCGCTGAACTGCGGCTTTCTCTTCTCCGCGAAGGCTCTGCGGGCCTCCAGCGCGTCGGCGCTTTGGAAGGCGGCCGCCATCAAATGGCGGGCTTCAGCCTCGTCCTCTGGCGAAGGCGGGCCGAGGGCGAGCCGATTCAGGATCCTCTTGGCCCCCTTGACCGCCAAGGGGGCATTTTCCTCGGCTATCTCACGGGCAAGATCCTCCACGTAAGCATCAAAGGTGCTGTCAGGTTCGACGTGGGTGAGTATGCCTAGGTGCAGGGCCTCTTCGGAGGTGAAACGGCGCCCTGTGAGGAAGAGGGCCTTGGCACCTGTCACTCCCAGGCTTCGGACGAACAGGGCGTATCCTTCGAGAGGGTAGACGACGCCCAGTTTCACAGGAGGCATCCCGAAGGTCGACTCCGGCGTCGCCACCCGCAGATCACAGGCCAAGGCCAGATGCAACCCTGCCCCCAGCGCGAAGCCCCTGATGGCCGCAACTACGGGATACGGGAAGTTGGCGATGGCCTCCAGCCCGTACTCCAGGGGGTTACGCCGAGGCCCTTCTTGGCCCTCGCCGCGCCCCGGAATGCGGCCGATGTCATAGCCCGAAGAGAAGGCCTTGCCCCCAGCGCCCGTGACCACTACGCAGCGCACCTCATCCGAACCGGCCAGCTCGTTCAAGCGGTCACCCAGACGGAGCATGATCTCCGGGCTCAAGGAGTTCATCTTGTCAGGGCGGTTGATGGTCAGGACCAGGACCCGCCCCCGGCGTTCCTCTAAGAGGTCGCTGCTCATTAGGCCTCCGCCTTGCTCTCAGCGCCTATAGGAATGCGCAAGATGCGCTGCGCGTTCTTGTACAGCACCTTCTCCACCACCTCTGGCTTGTAGCCCTCCTGCTCGAAGTCGGCCAGCCAGCGCTCCACATGTATAAAGGGGTGGTCAGACCCGAACATCACCCTGTCCTGGAGGCGGCCGTTGATCTCCCGCTTGAGAGACTCGGGGAAGTACTTGGGCGACCAACCTGAGACCTCGATAAACACGTTGGACTTGTGGACTACTATGGCCAGCATCTCGTCCTGCCAGGGCCACGAGGGGTGGGCGCCGATGATGGTCAGCCGCGGGAAGTCAGCGGCCACATCGTCCAGGTAAGGGATCGGCCTGGTGTACTTCAGCTTGATGCCGGCGCCACCCGGCTGGCCGACCCCGTATCCAGTGGTGCCCGTATGGAAGAGGACGGGGCAACCAAGCTCCTGGCAGGCATCC
>DAOUAG010000184.1:0-8069 GCA_034433815.1 Dehalococcoidia bacterium
CCCGGGGGGTCGATCTCGGCCCTGATTATGTGACGGTTGATATCGAAGTTGGGGTCCCATTCCCACGTGGGGTGAGCCACGTTGAATGGAGCCGGGACGACCCGCTGGAGGTAACGGGGGATGAGGTGCAGTTTGGACGCGATCCGCTCGCGGAAAGCCTCGGTAGAGAACTGTCCGTCGAAGATGGCTATAGAGCCGATGTGCATGGGCGCCTCGGGCCTCTCGAAGTAGAGGAACGCGGCGTCCTGGGCACTTAGCCGCCGGCTAAGGCCGCTTTGAGCCATTTGCAAACCCCTTATGAGTGGGCAAGCCTCAGCGCGGCTGCTTTCCTGGAGACCTGCCCCGACTACCCCCGCAAGCGCTACACGCATTATATACCGTTGTGCCCCGCAACGCCACACTATGGGGAAAGTAAGTTTGATATCATGAGCTCAGAAAGGCTCTGCGGCATTTCCGGAACCCGAGTCACGAGTCACTACATGGCGACACGGCGAAAAAGGATAGAGGAGGATTTCCAGGCCACGTCCTCATTGCCTCTCTGGAGGGAAGCGTTTCTGGGTGTGGACTGGCTTTCCTTGAGGCTATCGGCCGTCTACAGGGGGATAGGGGTCCCGAAGGGCCACGGCCAGCCGGTGGTGGTGATCCCCGGCTTCATGGGATCGGATCAATATCTCGGCGATCTGCACTCTTGGCTGAAGCGCATCGGCTACCGGGCCTATCTGTCGGGCATTGGCCGCAATGCAGAGTGCCCGGAGGTGCTAACCCTGCGTTTGAAGGAGACGATGGACCGGGCGCGGGCGGATACGGGGCAACGGGTAAACCTCATCGGGCACAGCCTCGGCGGCGTCCTAGCGAGAGGTGCTGCCACGCGCTGGCCGGAGTTGGTGGCCTCGGTAGTGACGATGGCGTCGCCGTTCCGGGGCGTACGGGTGCACCCATTCGTCCTGCAAACGGCGTATCTGGTGAGAGGGCGTGTGCTCCAACGAAGAAATGGAGCCCTGGCCTCCGCTTCGCCCTCTGCACCGTCGCAGTGTTACACAGGATACTGCACGTGCGAAGCGTTGCAGTCCCTTAGGGCGGAGTTTCCGGCCTCGGTGCCCCACATCGCTATATACACGAAGACGGACGGGATCGTGGACTGGCACTACTGCGTCAACGGGGACGAGAGGGACATCGAGGTTCCCGGGACCCACGTAGGTTTGGCCTTCAACCCCCAGGTGTTCCGGCACATAGCGCACTTCTTGGCCGACCCAGAGCACTACCGGGGTTAGCGGCTGCTATGTGAAAGACCGCAGGGCGGGAACCATCCCGCCCTGCGGTTCGACCCAGACGCCGGGAGGGGCTAAGCGCTGGTGTCGGAGGCGGAGCGCGTCTTGCGGGCGCGGGGCGCCGCGCGGCCGTTGTCGCTGGGCGCGGCCTTCTCGCGGTTGCGCCGGATGCGGGTCGTGATCCCCTCTCGGGCAGCCTCGATTGCGGCCTGGCCGGCGGTGCGGTTGGCCTCGATCACGCGGCGGAGGGTGTCCCGGCCTTCGCGCTGACCCTCGGAGATCTCGTCCACGAACTGGCGGGTAAGATCCAGAAGCCGGCCCTGGGCGCTGGTCAGGGTGCGCATGCTGGCCGAGTAGAAGCCGGCAACATCGCGTGGGGCAGTGGCCACGGTGCGGGCCATGTCCAGCAGGTCCCGCTGCCCGCGCTCGATATCGTCGATGAAACGGCGGGAGATGCGGTATCCGCGGTCGTTGGCGGCCTTGGCGGCGTCCAAGAGGGCGTCGTAGGCCTCGTTCACGGCGTCGAAGAAGCGGTCGATGGTGTCTTCCCTTGGCATCAGAACCTCCTTGACAAAAGTGCCATCTAGGTGCAGAATACACATAGCTGCAACTTGTTGTCAACCCCTTTGGAGGTTCATAATTTAGGCCGATGACGGCAGATACGGAAAAGACCAGACGGAGAGGAGGCCGAGGCGACGGCGCGGGGCCGCAACCACGGCTTCACGGCGACCTTCTAAGCTCTAGCCTTCTGGCATACCTGCGGCGCTGGAACGCCTATGGCTATCAGTTGGTCCAGGAGCTCGCGAAATCCGGGCTGCCCAGCTTCGACTCCGCCACTGTATATCGCACGCTGCGGCAGTTGGAAAGGGCAGGGCTGGTGTCGTCATTTTGGGACACATCGGAATCTGGCCCGGCCCGGCGGATGTACTCTCTGACCAAGGCCGGCGAGGCGTTTCTGGACCTGTGGCTAGACCTGTTCGGCCGCTACCAGCGAATGTTGCAGTCGGCTCTCAGCTCATTGGAGAATCTCGGCCAAGAGGGCCCAGACGGCGTCACCCAGGGCAAGGACGGGACATTCTCTCAAGGAGGGCAGCATGTCCGAAAAGAACGGCCGCGGCGAGACTGACGCATCGGGAGTTGGCCAGCTCTGGCGCGCTTGGTTGACGGAGACGGAGCGTCAGTGGAATGGCTTCTTCGCGCAGGTGCTGGGAACAGACGCCTTCGCTCGCTTCTTGGGCAGCTACACCGAGGGATACGCGCTGCTTCAGCGTTATCTGAACCGTAGCATGGAGCGCTACCTCAACACGTTCAATCTACCCACCCACGCTGACATCGTCGAGTTGGGAGAACGACTGGCAAGCATTGAGGAGCGGCTGAATTCGCTGGAGGCCAGCATCCGGCACCTGGCCGAGGCCGTCGGAGTGCCCGCTGCCGTCCCCGTCACGCACCTGCGGCCCAGACGCACGCGGCAACCGCAGGGCGAAGGTGGTGGAGTGGCCTAGCCGGGCAGGTCGGAGTTCGCGCTCGTGGCAATCATGCGCCCTCCCGCTGTGGGGAAGATCCTGAAGGCTGCCCAGGGCGAAGTGCAGCGGACTCTCAAGCGAGCCGAGAGTGGCCTAGATATCCTGCTTGCGCGGGGAGAGCCCCCAGTGGGCTGTACGCCTAAGGACGTTATCTACCAGAGGGGGACGATGCGGCTGTACCGCTACCGTCCTGTGCTGGACGAAGTGTACCGGGTGCCGGTGGTGCTGGTGATGTCGCTAGTGAGCAAACCGTGGATCCTGGACCTGACGCCGGGCCAAAGTTTCGTCCAGTATCTCTTGGGGCGGGGCTTCGACGTCTTCATGATCGACTGGGGAGTGCCGCGGCCAGAGGATAGGAAGCTGGGCTTCGAGGACTACGTTCTGGATCTCATCCCCTCCTGCCTAGAGCGGGTGCAAGAGGCGACCGGAGAGGAAGAGTACAGCCTGTTTGGCTACTGCATGGGGGGGCTTTTCGCCCTGATGTACAACGGTACGCATCCGAAAGCGCCGGTGGCGAACCTCGTCTGTGCAGCGACGCCGGTGGACATGGAGGGCATGGGGCTGTTCCGCAAGTGGACGGACCGCCGATACTTCGATGTGGACCGCCTGGTGGATGCCATGGGCAACATACCGCCGCAGATGATGCTACGCTCCTTCGAGCTCTTGCGGCCCATGGACCGCTGGATGAGCTACGTGCGTCTTCTGGACAATCTGTGGGATCCGCTGTGGGTCTACGGATACCGCATAATGTACAAGTGGACTAACGAGCAGATTCCCTTCCCAGGAGAGGCTTACCGGCAGTTTATCCGGGAGCTGATGTGGGAGAATAGGCTGATGACAAATCGCTTGTCCATCGGCGGGCGCAACGTGGATCTGCGGGCCATCACCTGCCCGGTGCTGCACGTCATGGCGGAGCACGACCACATCGCGCCCTTCGCAGCGACGCGCCCGTTGACGTCGCTGGTCGGCAGCGCTGACAAGGAGGACGTCGTCTTGAAGGGTGGTCACGTGAGTTTGGTGGCCGGCAGGAACGCCGTGGGCCGGCTCTGGCCGAAGGTGGCGGACTGGCTGGCGGTGAGGTCGACATAAGATGCGAGTAGAGGGCAGGTGCGCCATCGTGACGGGGGCGTCGTCTGGCATCGGCCGGGAGACGGCGCTAGAGCTGGCGGAGCGGGGTGCAAACGTGGTATTGGCCGCGCGGAACCGGCGCCGGCTGGAAGAAGTGGCCACCGACATTGCGCCGTTGCGGGGCCGCTGTCTCGTGGTGCCAACGGATGTAACGGACCGGTTGGCCGTCCAGGTGCTGGTTCGGCGAGCGGCGGAGGAGTTCGGCGGCGTAGACATCCTCGTGAATTCCGCGGGGATTGGCTTATATGCGCCCATCGTTGGCGGCAGCCTGGACAACATGCGACACGTCTTCGAGGTGAACTTCTGGGGGAGCGTGTACTGCATCCAGGCGGCGGTGCCGTACATGCAGGCTGGCGGCGGTGGGCATATCGTGAACGTATCGTCGGTGGCGGGACGGATAGCGCCCCCCTACATGGGGATATATGCCGCGAGCAAATTTGCGCTGGTGGCGCTGTCGGATTCGTTGAGGACGGAGCTGGCAGGCAGCGGGATAGCGGTAACCACGATCTATCCCGGCTTCACCCAGACGCCCTTCACGGAGCATATGATCCAGGAGGTGGATGCGCCGGCCATACCGCCCTTCCTGCGCTTCGCGGACCCCGCGCTAGTGGCAAGGCGCATCTTGCAGGCCATCCGTTGGGGCTTACGGGACGCCTACGTCTCACCGGAGGACCTGGTGGCGGTGGGAGTGAACACCATCGCGCCTCACGTGGTGGACTTGATCCTCCGGGGGTTATGGGCGCGCCCGACGCGGCGCATGCACCCGGACGCGGGCTTTTCCGCGAGAGAGCCGGCGGAAGGTCTGGCGTCGGACCTGGAGCCGCCGCCGGAAGGCTCCTGACCGACCTCCTTTCCGAGCCGGCTCGCAGGCCCGGAACCCTGCATGAGGTCCTAGTCCTGTGCTTCAGCGAGTCGATGTCGGCCCCAAGTCGTTAACCCCGTACAGCGAGGTTGCTGGCCCCGGCTGCGTAGAAGAGCTGGTGGACCTGGCCCGGCCACTGCGCGGCAAGAGGTTGCTGCATCTGAGTTCCACCGCCTACGGGGGCGGCGTTTCGGAGCTCCTGCGCTCCCTTGTACCCCTTTACCGGGCCCTCGGCATCGAGGCCGAGTGGCTGGTGATCACGGGCCGCCAGCGTTTCTTCGAAACGACGAAGACGATCCACAACGGCCTACAGGGCGCGGATGTGCATCTGGCCGACGAGGACAAAGAGATATATTTGGTCGAAAACCACCGCATCGCTGAAGCCCTGGAGGGAGGGCGCGATTACATTATCGTGCACGACCCCCAGCCACTGGCTGTGCGCCACGTACGGGGCGCTAGCGGGGCACGCTGGATCTGGCGGTGTCACATCGATACGTCGGCCCCCAACCCGGAGGTGCTGGAGTTCATACGCCCCTTCATTCTGGACTACGATGCAGTAGTCTTTACGATGAGAGAGTTCCTGCCAGGGGGACTGGATGGCCTGCCCCTCTTCTTCATTCCGCCCGGGATCGATCCGCTGAGCCCAAAGAACATGACCGCGCCGGGAGAGCTCTGCCGCCGGATCGTAGAATGGGGCGGCGTTGATCTGGGCCGGCCGCTACTGACGCAGGTGTCTCGCTTCGACCCGTGGAAGGACCCCCTTGGCGTGATAGAGGTCTATCGGCGGGCCCGCCTGGAAGTTCCCGGGCTTCAACTGGCCCTCTTGGGCCAGATGGCACTGGACGATCCCGAAGGATGGCGGATGTATAGGGATATCCTGAAGGAAGCCGGGACGGACCCCGATATTCATGTCCTGACGAATTTCACCGGCATTGGCAACCTGGAGGTGAACGCCTTCCAACGCTGCTCTCACGTGGTGGTGCAGAAATCGTTGCGTGAGGGATTCGGACTGGTGGTGTCGGAGACCCTATGGAAGCGGACGCCGGTAGTGGCTGGCAGGACGGGCGGCATACCGATGCAAATGCCAGAAGGCGTGGGTGGCTACCTCATCGAAAGCACCGAGGAATGCGCCGAACGCGTTGTCGAGCTCCTGCGTGATAGGCGGACAGCACGGCGTCTAGGAGCCAGGGGCCGCGAACACGTACGGCGGCACTTTCTCATAACGAGACTTCTGGCGGACGAACTGCGCATGCTCCGGGACATCTCGTGAGCCGATCGTAAGCGCGGTGGACGCAGCAGTGCTGTTGCGATGGTGGAGACGGGGGGGAATCGAACCCCCCGTCCAGAGGAAAGCCTCCCCGGATCTCCTACAGGCTTAGCCGTCGTTTTGATCTCGCCCGGCGTACGTCCGCGGCCGACTTACCGCCGGGCCAGCCGATCGAGTCTTAGGCCTCCCCTTATCGGCGTGGGGAAGGCAGCATCCCGGCTAAGCGGCGCCGGGCCCTGCCCACCGGGATGAGGCATGGGCCCGACGTGGCTACCTTATCTTAGGCAGCCAGGGCGTACTGGTTGGTGCCAGTTACTTGTTTGCCGCCTGATTATGGAGAGAGCGGCCATCTCCGCCTGCAATCCGGGCTCAACCTTCCCTGTCGAACCCTTTCGTCCCCATGCACCCATATTATAGCACCTCATAGCACATCGCCCCTACCCGCTAGTCCAAACAGGGGTTGACACTGTCGGCGCCTTGGCATAAGCTTCGTTCGACACAAACAGTTTGCGTGGGGCGAAGTAGTGCGCCGCGAAAGAGAACGAGTCCTGGACCTGGCTGAGGAGTTCTTCCTGCGGGCCCGGCACCGGCTGCCGCAGGAGTGGTTGGCGACTGATCTGACCATGACGCAGCTCAAGGTATTACTGACGCTGTATCTAGATGGTCCGCGGAGTTGCGGCGATCTGGCCGCCACTGTAAATCTCTCGCTCCCCACCATGACGGGCATCCTGACGAGGCTCGAGAACCGGGGATACTTGGCGCGGGCGCGGGATGAACGGGACGCCCGCAGGGTAATCTCTTGCCTTTCGGCGAAGGGCCGGGAGCTGATGGAGACGCTGTGGGCTGCCGGAAGGGAAGGGCTGGACGAGGTGCTGGCGGTACTGGGGCCCGAGGAGATCGCCATCGTAGAGCGGGCTTTCGAACTTTTGGTGGATGCCGTCGGAAGGGCTGCACCGCCATCCGAAGGGCAGGTGGTAGGCAGTGCCGGGGCGTAGCACGGGATCTTTCCGCGACCACTCTCGGCAGCCACGCCCGATCCTTCTGCTGCTGGTCAGCGGCATGGCGCTGGCGCTGGCGACGGGCGCGGCCTGGTATTCGGCTCGTAGGCCTGGCAGCCGGCGGCAGCCCCCGGCTGCTGTGGCGGTGGCGCCAGAGGAAGCGGCGCCCAAACAGCAGAGGGAAGAAAAACAATCGTTCCTATTCGGCCGATGGCCAAGGTTCGCTTATCGCCATCCCTGGGCCGTGGTAGTGGCCGCTCTGGCAGGAATCATCGCCCTGGCAGTCCTCTACGGCTCCTTTCGTGGCGCCTACGCCGATGTCTTCTCGATTCCGGGGGCCGAATCGCAGAACCTGGTGGATCTGCTGAGGGAGCGTTTTCCGGCCAACGCCGGCGACGCGGCGCTGGTGGTAATCAAGGCCAAGGCGGGGATGAGGGATCCCGGCGTCGTCGAGGAGGTTCGGCGCTTCGAGACTGAGTTGGCCCAGTTGCCTGGGGTGGTTGCTATTGAGTCGCCTTACGATTCCCCCGGGCGCATCTCCCCTGATGGCAGCATCGCTTTCATCAACGTTCAGTACGCCGAATCTACTCTGGACATCGAGCGGGACACGGTTAAGGCGCTAGTGGACTGGCGCCGGACGGTCTCCAGCGATGAGATACAGGTGGAGGCCGGAGGCCCGATCCTACGGAAGGCAGAGATGGAGCCGCCGGGGAGCGCGGAAGCCATTGGCATCGGCGCAGCGATAGTGATTCTGCTGGTGGCATTCGGGTCAGTGGTAGCGATGGGGCTGCCCATCGCCACGGCCCTTCTCGGCCTCGTTTCCAGCTTCTTCCTGGTGGGCATTGGCACGCGGTTCGTCAACCTGCCTACGTTCACCCCGCAGTTCACGGCTATGGTGGGGATAGGCGTGGGCATCGACTATGCGCTTCTAATCGTCACCCGGTTCCGCGAGGCGAGAGGCAGCGGGTTTCCCGTGCCCCAGGCGATAGTCATCGCTTACCAGACGGCTGGGCGCTCGGTGCT
>DAOUAG010000185.1:0-2030 GCA_034433815.1 Dehalococcoidia bacterium
ACCTCGGTCATCACGGGCGAGTCGCAGCAGATAGCCTTCGGCGTGCTGCACTTTGGCGACCACAACCTGACGGCCGGCGTGCGCCCCTTCGCCGGAGCCGAGGCCTACGCGGCCATGGTGCACGATGTGGGGGAGGCCTTCAGCCGGGCCGATCTGCCGGACGTCATTCGCCGCCTGGACCGCCACTTCGGCGAGCTCACCTACTCCTTCAAGTCGCTCTTCCGAGACGAGCAGCGCAAGGTGCTGGATATCATCCTGAGGTCCACTCTGGCGGAGGTAGAGGCCGTGTACCGGCAGGTCCACGAACATCACGCGCCCCTGATGCGCTTCCTTCTGGACCTGGGCGCGCCCATGCCGAATGCCTTCCGGGCTGCCGCAGAGTTGGTCATAAACGGCAACTTGCGCCGCGCCTTAGAGGAGCCGGACCCCGATGCGTCCCGAGTGCGCGCGCTGTTGGACGAGGCCCGCCTCTGGGGCGTTGCTCTGGATGAGGTAAGCCTCGGCTACGTCTTCCAGCGCACGCTAGAGGGCATCGCGTCGCGCCTCCGGGAGCGGCGCGATGGGCTGCGCACCGTGCAGCGCCTCTCCGAGGCGGTGGCGCTGGCCCGGGAGATGCCGTTCCACGTGGAGCTATGGGGCGTGCAGAACTACTACTGGGAGTCTCTCCAACGCGATTACCCCACCTACCGCGAGCGGGCGCAGGCAGGCGACAGCGCCGCGGCTGCCTGGGTGTCCGCCTTCGCCGCCCTGGGCGAAGCGCTGTCGGTTCGGGTGCCCTGACACGTGTAACAAGGGCGGCTGCGGCCGAATCTTACCTCTTCGGAAGGCACAGGCTAGGAGTTTGCTCACAGACGCCCTGGGGGAAATGCGGGTATGAAGGTGCTGATCATCGATGACGAACCTGACGTTATTGAGGTGGTCAACCTCTGCTTCAGCCTCCGCTGGCCGGAGGCGGAGGTAATCTCGGCCACTACAGCCGAGGAAGGCCTTAAGCTCATCGAGGCCCAGGCGCCGGACTTGGTGTTACTGGACATCGTCTTGCCAGGGATGGACGGCTTCCAGGCCTGTCAGGAGATCCGCCGCTTCTCAGATGTCCCGGTGATCATGTTAAGCGCCCGGGATTCCGAGGTGGACAAGGTGCGCGGCCTGGAGATGGGGGCCGACGACTACATCACTAAGCCCTTCAGCCATCTCGAGCTACTGGCCAGGGTCCGGGCCGTCCTTCGTCGCTACCAGAACCAACTCCCCGCTGTGGGCGAGGTCTTCGAGTCCGGGGACCTGCGCATCGATTTCGCGAGCCGGGAGGTAACGGTTCGGGGGAAGCCCGTGCGACTGACCCCCACCGAATACTCGCTCCTGTACCACCTTACCCGTAACGCGGGCAGGGTGCTCCCCCATCACACCCTCCTGGCCAAGGTATGGGGCCGCGAGTACACAGAAGAGATCGACTATCTAAAGGTCTACATCCGCCGCCTGCGCCAGAAGCTCGAGGGCGACCCCGAAGCCATCGGCCGCATCGTCTCGGAGCGGGGCGTCGGCTATAAGTTCGTCGCCGCCTGACCAGCCCGCCGGCCCAGGGTCCAAAGCCCCCCGCTCCCCTAATTTTGCCTTAACGGTCCGTCGTTTGCCGCGGTATTCACCGTTTCTTAACCGGAGTTAAGGCCCCGTTAACTTCTAATCGGCCTCTCTGCCTGGGACAATGCAATTAGCCAGGAGCGGCATCTCGCTCCGGCCGGAGTAGAAGGCATGAGATGCGGATCGTGTGACGTGGACCTGAAGGGCGCGCGGCCAATCGTGGTCGCAGGTGTGGCCTATTGCTGCGCCGGGTGCGCCGACGGCGGCCCGTGCTCGTGCTCGTATGAGGAGGAGCACCTGCGGCTGGCCAGGCACGGCCTCGGCTGGCGGGTGCGGGTTGGCGACCTGCTGGACCGGTATGAGAGGAGCGAATTCTCGTGATGCCCAGCAAAGATGAAGGAAATTGCACTCCGTCGGAACATCTGTGGTATGATTAACCGACTTTGTAACGTTTT
>DAOUAG010000186.1:0-5557 GCA_034433815.1 Dehalococcoidia bacterium
CCGGATCTCTTCGCCGTTCGCCAGCAGCACCCCCCGGGCTGCTCCATCTTGCACCAATATGCGCACGACCCTTACGCCGGTGCGTACCTGGCCCTCGTGGGCTCGTATGGCTTGCACCAAACGGGCTGCCAGCACCTGTCCACCACCCCTGGGGTAGTAGGCGCCTCGCATGTAGTGGTCGGTGAGGATGGCGTGGAGGAGGACCGGCGTCTTGGAAGGGGGCAGCGCGTAGTCGCCGGACTCGCCCGTCAGGACGGCGCGGGCCTTCTGGCCGAGGCCGCATTCATCGAAGAGCTGGGCTAGGGTACGCATGCCCCAGGCCAGAAAATTGGGGGCCTCTTTGGCGACTCGGGGCATGTCTTCGGGCCTCACCGGCAGCGAGAGGTTTCGGAACTCCCGTGATACGCCCTCTAGCACGTCGAGGCAACGGTGGAGGCCGGTCTCATCGTCGGGCAGGGAGGCCACCAGGCGTTCACGGTATCTGTCCCACCCCTTGGGCACCCGGAAGGTCAGGCCGGGAAACACCAGCGTGCTGAACCCGTCCGGGTCCATCTCTAGGAACTCGATCTTGCCCTCCAAACCAACGCCCCTCAAGATCGTGGGGATCGTCCCGTCCGGCCCGCAGTCGCCGACGTAGTGGACGCCTACGTCGAACTCGAAGGGCAGCTTTCCGTGCTGGGCCTTGCGGCGGAAGACGTGGGAGTTGCCGCCGGCCACATAATGTTGCTCCAGGACTAGCGTGCGGAGCCCGTTGGTGGCGAGATAGGCGGCGGCCGTCAGACCGCCCATACCGGAGCCAATGACGACGGCGTCCCACTCGGTTGGCTTCACGTTCCCTCTCCTTAGCATGGTTATCTAGCGCGAAGCAGGATGGGAAAAAGGATGGCGGCGATCAGGAGGAGCGACAGGATCGCGACGACCCACTGGGGGAAAGGGCTAGAGCGCGTAGGGGGCTCCCAGCCCGCGTAGCCAGCCGCCTCCGATAGGTCGTAGTCCGGATCCTCAGGCCCTGGGGCGTACCAGTCCTCCTCCTCAGACTCGGCGTCCTCTTCCGTCGCGTCTTCCGGGTTGTCCCAGTCGGTGAATCCGCCCTTCGGCGGCTCGCCGCCGTAGGGTTCACCCGGCTGCGGTCCCAGCCTACGCATAGTACCCATAGTGTATCGGAAAAATGGATCGGGGGCGCCCCTCTCGAGCGCAAGAAATCGGCCCGTGATTCTGGGCGAAATAGCGTTGACAAGATGGGCCGACCGTGGTACAAGGGAAGCGTAGCTTAGCGTCCACTAATGCAAGTTTGTTCGCGCGCACTAAACTAGAAAGAGGGAGCGGCCCATGGCTATCGATGTCGATACCCTCCAAAAGCTCCGGCAACCTATGGAGGTGCCGAAGCTGGACCTTAGCTGGCTGAACCTAGGTGAGGAGCACCCGTGGGGGATCCGCGCCAAGCCCGGTAAACGGGGCCTGACTCTAGACGAGATCGAGATCGGGCCGCCGGGCGAGGTGCCCGAGCGGTCGGACAACCGGTCGATCCGCGTCCGGGGCTCGGCTCCCCGATTGGACGCCGTGCGAGTCCCGGGTTCCTATGAGGGACGGGCGGACGTGTATTCAGAGAACACCCGCCTGCTCTATGAAGAGGCTGTGCAACGTCAGTGGTCCTCAGCCACCGACATCCCTTGGGAGGAGATCCAGCCCCTGCCCGACGACATGGAGCGGGCGATGTGCCAGCTCTGCACCATGCTCACAGAGGTGGAGTTCATCGCTGGGGATACGCCTGGCCAGTGGTTGCCCCGCATCAACTCTGAGCACCACGAAGTCAAGCTTTTCCTCTTGACCCAGATCATGGATGAAGCCCGCCACCTGGACGTCTTCCGCAAACGGGCCCTGGCCAACGGCGGGGGGCTCCTCTCCTCCAGCCCGCAGGACGGCTTGCGCGTCATCATCGACGCCAAGGACTTCACGGAGATGTCGGCCATAATGCACGTAGCCGCCGAGGGGTTCGTGCAGTCCATGTTCCGCATGGGGGAGTACATCGGCCAGAACGACGCCGAGAAGCGCATCTTCCGGCTCTGCGGGCAGGACGAGTCCCGCCACCTGGGCTTCGGCGTCATGCACCTGAAGTACGTGCTGGAGAACGAGCCCTGGCGGCGCGAAGAGATCCACCACTACCTTGACAAGATCGAGTGGACCCTGGCGCCCAACCCCATGGATAGCCCCAGCAGCTTCGCCCTCTTCGAGGCGCTGGCGATCCTCATGGGCGGCGGCATCAAGAACATCGACAAGGGCATCCAGATGTCCATGGCGGTGCAGCGTAAGCGCGTTAACGAGTACATGCACCGGCTCACCGTCGCGGGCCTCGGTGACCGCCGCGACAGGATGACGCCCATGCTCAAGCAGTTCCTGGACAACTAGTACGCCTCTGACAGACCCCCTCGGTTAGAGGCGCCCTGACGCCCCGGTGCCCGCCGGGGCGTCTCTCTTTGCCTGGCGCTGGTGCTGGGCTATGGAAGTCCTATGCTAGAATCGTCTTAGGCTTGCCTTTTCGGGGGTTGCATACATGAGCCGGGTGCTGGTGGTAGAGGACGAGGTGAACATAGCCGACTTCATCCGGAGGGGGCTGATCTACAAGGGGTACGAGGTCGACGTGGCCCATACCGGGGAACAGGCCCTAGCCTCCGCCCGGGATCACCTGCCCGATATCGTCGTCCTGGACCTCATGCTGCCGGATATGGATGGCATCGAGGTCTGCCGTCGCTTGAGAGCCGCCGACGACGTGCCCATAATCATGCTCACCGCCCGCGACGCCGTGAGCGATAAAGTGGAAGGGCTTGAATCCGGCGCTGATGACTACATGACGAAGCCTTTCGAGTTCGAGGAGCTTCTGGCCCGCATCAAGGCCGCCCTGCGCCGCCGGGGCGACCGGGCGGGCAAAGAGGTCTTGCGAATCGGCGATCTGGAGGTGCGGCCGGCAAGCCGCGAGGTCACCCGGGGAGGCCGTCCGATAGCCCTAACCGCGCGGGAGTTCGACCTCCTGGAGTACCTGGCCCGGCACGCCGGCCAGGTGGTGAACAAGGAGACTCTGTTCGAGCGGGTCTGGGGCTACGACTTCGACGTGGAATCAGACGCCATCAAGGTTTACATAAGCTACCTACGCAAGAAGCTGAACGCCGGGGGGGAGCCTGACCTGATCCACGCCATCCGGGGCGTGGGCTACGTACTCAAGGCGTAGGGAATGACCATAAGCTTGCGCTGGCGGCTGGCCGCCGCCATCGTCCTTGCCTTCATCGTGACCCTGGCCGTCATATTCGTCACCGTCCAGTTCGCCCTTCAACGCATCCTCACCTCTGATCTGGACGATGGGCTGGCGCAGGACGCAGACCGTGTTCAGGCGCAGGTGACGCTGGTGGGTAGTCTGGACAACCTGCCGGCCCTGGCCTACTACGTCCAGCAGAACGCTAACGCAGCGGAGGGCCGCACCCCGTTCATCACGGTCATCAGCGATAGGTCGGGCCGGCCCCTCGCGGCACCCCAGAACGTTCAAGAACAGCGCCTCGCTCTCTCGCCGGAGCAACTCCAGCGCGTATTGGATGGCGAGGTTCTAAAGCGCACCGTGGATCTGCCTGGGGAGCAGGAGTATCGCGTCCGGGCGGAGCGCCTCACTCTAGGCGGCCAGGTCGTCGGCGTAGTGCAGGTGGCCAGGGTCACCAAGGGGGTCGTGGATCCCGTTAATACCCTCTTAATGATCCTCCTGGCCGAAGGCGGCGCCGCCGTCATCATCACGGTGGCTGTCGCCGTGTGGCTGTCCCGCGGTGCGGTCAGGCCACTCCAGAAGGTCATCGACGTGGCGGCGGAGATCCAGGCTTCGGACCTGACGCGCCGTATCAACGCCAAGAACCAGCCGCCCGAGGTGCAGAAACTGGCTGATACCTTCGATGCCATGCTCGAGCGGCTGGACAAGGCCTTCCGCGAGCAGCAGCACTTCGTAATGGACGTATCTCACGAGCTGAGGACGCCGCTGACGGTGCTCAAGGGCAACATCGATGTCATGCTGATGGACCCGAAGCTTTCGCCGGAGACGAGGGAGCAGTACGAACGCATGTCATCGGAGGTCTCGCGCCTCATCCGGCTAACTGGCAACCTTCTGTACGTAGCGGCCGCGGAGGCTGGGCGCCAACCAGAAAAGCGGCCCGTAGAGCTCGATGTGCTCTGCCTGGAGATCGTGCGGCAGAGCCGGGACCTGCGCCCCGATGTCAAGCTTACCCTCGGGCACGAAGATCAGGTGACGGTGCTAGGGGATCGTGATCAGTTGAAGCAGATGGTGCTGAACTTAGTGGAGAACGCGATGAAGTACACGCCTTCCGGGGGCAGCGTGAGCTTGTCTCTCTTCCGCGACGGCGCCGAGGCCCACGTGGAGGTACGGGACACGGGGCCCGGCATCCCCAAGGATGTCCTCCCGCACATCTTCGAGCGCTTCTACCGCGGCAGCCAGCGCAGCATGATGGGCGGCACCGGCCTCGGGCTCGCCATCGCCGATCGCATCGCCCGGGCCCACGGGGGCTCCATCGCCGTCGAGAGCGAGCTGGGCAAGGGCAGCATCTTCACGGTAAAGCTGCCGTTGCCGGAGGGCGCTGATAGCGCTGGAGCTTGAGCCCTGAGCTAGGGCCTGGCGGCCGGGGTTTGCGCGACGGCGTCCGCCAAGACTATGGCCACGATGGCCTCGGCTGCGTTGGACAGGGCCTCGTCCGTAGTCTCTTCGGCCACGCGCTGGCGGAAGGAAGGGAGCCAGGGCGCCAGATGCTCGCGAAGGAACTTGCTCCTGGCCTCGGCGCAGACCTCGGCGCCCTCGGTCTCTCCGGTGAGGCGGGCATAGGCTTCTTTGATGCAGAGCAGGGAGACGAACTCTAGCTCCGGCGCCAGGTGGTCGGGGCGCTCGCCCTGGGCCTGGAAGCCGAAAGCGCGGTAGAAGCCAGCGATATCGGCTAGGGCCAGCGTCTTGCCTCCCGGAGCGCTTCGAGCGGATTCGTAGCTCGTCTCGTAGGGCGGCACCACGCCGCGGACGAAGAGCCGGGAGACCTCGGCCCCGATGTCTGGGCCGGGCGCGTGGCGGCTAAGCATCTCGGCCGCGTTCGTGTAGCCAAGGCGGGCGGTCAATTCCCGGAGTTCAGCTAGCGATTGGCCCCACTCGGTTTGGTCTGCGTTGAGGAGGCGAGCGCAGAGGGCGTACGCTCGGCCTTTTAGGAGTAGGGCTTGCTCCACGGCCGGTGGCCGCTGGGCCCGCTTCACGAAGCCTCCACTGTGAGCTGTCCCAGTTTAGTGATGGACTTGCGAGATCCGCGGTCGTTATCGGTACCGGACCAGACGCTGAAGGCGAGGGCGTAGGTCGAGCCAGCCTGTATCGCAATCTCCTCGGGGTCCGCGGCCTTCATGGGCTTCGTGAGGACGACCTTCCAGCGACCATCCTTCCAGACGCCGCGGCCGGTGACGTTCTGAGTAGGGAGGTGCTCCAGGGTGCCAGGCCCGATGGCCCGGAGCTTCTCCACCGGCACCTGCTTCACGGGCTGTG
>DAOUAG010000187.1:0-3781 GCA_034433815.1 Dehalococcoidia bacterium
CTGGTCGCCATCATGCCCTTCGGCTCGCACGCCGAGCGGGTCGCCGTTCCGGCTGCGCAGACGTGGCCCGTGCCGGAAGGTCTCAGCATCGAGGAAGCCGCCTGCGTTCCCATCGCCTTCGGAACAGCCCACGACTGCCTCTTCGAATTCGGGCGCCTTCAGGCCGGCGAGACCGTCCTGATCCAGGCTGGCGCCGGTGGTGTCGGCCTAGCCGCCATACAACTGGCGAAGAGAGCCGGCGCGAGGGTACTGGCCACGGCGTCCAGCGAGGAAAAGCTAGCCAGGCTGCAACGTGAGTTCGGGGTGGACCATGGGATCAACTATTCGAGCGAGGACTTCGTGGCGCGCGCCAGAGAGATCACCGGTGGCCGAGGCGTCGATCTCGTGGTGGATTCTGTCGGCGGGCGCACCCTGAAGGGAAGCCTCAAAGCGCTAGCTTATCGGGGGCGCTGCATCAGCGTCGGCAACGCCGGCCGCGAGCCGGAGCGTACCGTCGACGTTGGCCTTCTCAGCGAGATGAACCGCTCGCTCACAGGCGTCTTCTTCGGCGCGGAGGCCCTGATGCAACCCCAGCGAGTCCAGGCGCTCGTGGACCGTCTCTTGCACCAGGTGGCCACAGGCGAACTGCGGGTCGTCATAGACCGTACCTTTCCCCTCCGAGAGGCGGCCGCCGCCCATGCCTACATCGAGAGTCGCCGTGCTTTCGGACGGGTCTTGTTGATCCCCTGAGAAAGGCGTATTGACAAGTATCTATGAGCCCGCTATCATGGGCTCATGATTGCCGAGCCCAAGACGGGAAGCCCGTCACAGGCCAATCCATGCTGCAACGTGGCATGCACTGAGCTCCCGCAAGAGTTGGCGGGCGCCGCGGGGATCTTCAAAGCCCTATCTGACGAATCGCGCCTTCGCATCCTGCGGGCCCTCGCCCGCCACGGGGAACTCTGCGAGTGCAACATGGTGCCTTCCTTCGGGCTTTCACAACCCACCATCTCCTACCACCTGAAGATTCTACGCCAGGCCGGGCTCATCCGCTCCCGGCGACAGGGGCAGTGGGTCTACCATCGCCTGGAGGGCAATGCCTTGCTGAGAGCTATCCGCTCTCTGACCAGCATCCAGGATATCGAGGGTAATCAATAAAGGAGGTTTGCCAATGGCCAGGGACGCTGAGAGAATCAAGCAGGAGGTGCGCAGGACGTACGCTGGTAGGGCCGCCGCGGTCCGCCAGGGGGATTCTTGTTGCGGCAGCGACAAGAAGGGCGCCATCAGCGTCAACCTGTACACCACGGACGAGATAAGGGAGCTTCCTCAGGAAGCGGTCGCTGCATCCCTGGGCTGCGGCAACCCCGTCGCCATCGCTGACCTCCGCGAGGGTGAGGTCGTTCTCGACCTGGGCTCCGGAGGTGGCATCGATGTGCTGCTGTCGGCCCGCCGCGTCGGGCCATCCGGCAAGGCCTATGGCCTGGACATGACGGATGAGATGCTGGCCCTCGCCCGCGAGAATGCCCGCAAGGCCGGGGTCACCAATGTGGAGTTTCTCAAGGGCGACATGGAGAACATCCCCCTCCCCGACGCATCCGTTGACGTAATCATCAGCAACTGCGTCATCAATCTCTCTCCGGACAAAGACGCCGTCCTCCGAGAGGCCTTCCGAGTGCTGAAGCCCGGAGGCCGCCTGGCTGTCGCCGATATCGTGACCCGCGGCCAGATTCCGCCCGAGGTGCGCCGCAACCTCGAGCTATGGGCCGGCTGCATCGCGGGGGCCTTGTCGGTGGACGATTACACGGAGAAGCTACAAGCCGCTGGATTCGACCAGATTCGGATCGAGCTGTTCCGGGAGTACTCAGCCGAAGATGCGGAGGCGGCCGGTCTCGGCGAGCTCATGCGCCAGGCCGGAAAGAAGGCCGCGGACGCTATTGGCATCGCCAGCGCCGTGATCAGGGCATCGAGGCCCGGTCGGGGCGAATCGACCGTCGTTTCCGGCGCCACCGAGGCTCTGCCAGCCGCTAGCTCGGCGGGCCAGGCCTGCACCCCGGGCACCTGCTGCTAGCGCTGCACGGTAAGGCCTCCCACACGAAGGTGGGTCAAAACCCCACAGACCTCTGGGGGACTGCCCTACTTACTGTGGCCCTGGCACGCTTCACAATCGTAAACGTGAAGGCTTCCCATGCGCCCGGCAGATCCGTAGGAGGTGATGTATGCCCCGGCCCATGAAGGCTCTTTCTCCATCTCAGGGTGCTCCATCAAAGGCGCCATATCGGTCCTGGGAGGACGTCTACCGCGAAGGATGGAAGTGGGATCGCGTGGCCTGGGTCAGCCACTGCATTAACTGCTACCCAGGCAACTGCCAGTACCGCCTATACATCCGCGATGGAGCCGCCGCCTGGGAGGAGCAGGCCGGCACGTATCCGGTGATCGAACCAGGCGTGCCTGACATGAACCCCATGGGCTGCCAGAAGGGGAGTCAGTGGTCGGAGATGCTCCGCAGCCCCGAGCGAGTAATATACCCCCTGAAGCGGGTTGGAAAGCGCGGCAGCGGCCGCTGGAAGAGGGTCTCCTGGGACGACGCCCTCACCGAGATCGCAGATGCCGTCATCGACGCCATCCAGGAGTCGGGGCCTGAGTCCGTCCTTCAGATCGCAACGCCCAACGAGGGCGGGCTAATGGCCGGAATGCTCTTCGGCCGCATCATCGAGGCTCTCGGCGGCACCGTCACGGACGTCAACGCCGATATCAACGACTTCAACCCCGGCATATACATGACCTTCGGCAAGGTGAACCTCGCTTCCAGCGTGGACGATTGGTTCCACGCCGAACTAACGCTGGTCTGGCATCGCAACCCCGTCTACACGTCCATCCCCTGGTACCACTACGTTCTGGAGTCCCGCTACAAGGGCAGTGAGGTCGTGGTCATCGCCCCAGACTTCAGCCCGTCTGCCGTGCACGCCGACTATTTCGTCCCCGTGGATCCCGGTAGCGATGCCGCCCTCGCCCTGGGCATGTGCCGCGTGATCATCGACGAGGGGCTCTACAACCGGAGGTTCGTCCAGGAACAGACGGACCTGCCGTTGCTCGTGCGGAAGGATACGGGGCGCTTCCTACGCCAGACGGAGGTGGCCGGCCAGGGGCGCGACGATCAGTTCTACGTCTACGACACCAAGACCCGGACCGCTGTGCAAGCCCCCCGCGGATCCTTGGACCTCGGAGATGTCGAGCCAGCTCTGGAAGGCTCCTTCGAAGTCACCCTGGCCGATGGCGCCAAGGTAACTGTGGCGCCCGCCTTCCAGCTCCTGCGTGAACAACTTGCCGATTACGCACCAGAGCGGGCCGGAGCGCTCTGCAGCGTAAGCCCAGACGTCATCCGTACCCTCGCCCGCAAGGTGGCGGCCAAGCGTACGAACATCCTCCTCGGCTTCAACGCTGGAAAGTACTACCACGGCGACCTAATCGAGCGCTCCATGTGCCTTCTCCTGGCTCTCACTGGCAACTGGGGTCGTAAGGGCACTGGGGTGCGCAGTTGGTCCGTGGGCATGTTCGATGGCGCCTACCTGTTCTCCATGAAAACGAAGCCAGGCACGGACGAGATCAAAAACGTGCTCAACATGCGCAACATGATGACCCAGGCCGTCCGTGCCCAAGACCCCGCGGCCACCGACGAGATCGCCAGCATCGAGATGATGCGTATGGCGGCGCCCATGGGGGTCACCGTGCCACCGACCTTCCTCTGGTACTACCACGTCGGCCACCGCGACCGATGGAACACCCCCTCCTGGAACGCCCCGGC
>DAOUAG010000188.1:0-21067 GCA_034433815.1 Dehalococcoidia bacterium
ACTCACCCAGATGTCTGCCTTCTGGTTCGAGATGACTGGTGACATAGTGCCCAACCACTTCCTGCGGCTGGTGGACGCGACGCATGTCGAAGGCGTGCCCGTGGAGCTGCCCCGCGAGATCATCGGCCGGGCCATGCTGGTACGTAAGGCGGAGCGGATCGATATCGAGTGCATCGTGCGCGGCTACCTCTCCGGCTCAGGCTGGAAAGACTACCAGGCTCAAGGCTCGATAAGTGGCGTCAAGCTGCCGCCGGGCTTGCGTGAGAGTGACGAGTTACCGGAACCGGTGTTTACGCCGACCACGAAGGCAGCGGAGGGCCACGACCTGCCCATATCCTACCGTGAGGTGGCGCAGCGGGCGGGCCAACGCGCCGCCAACGCCATGAGGCTCCGTAGCCTCGCCCTGTATCGTTACGGCCGAGACTACGCCCGCGAGCGCGGCATCATCATCGATGACACCAAGTTCGAGTTCGGGTGGCTCGACGATGAGATCATCCTCATCGACGAATGCCTCACGCCGGACTCCAGCCGCTTCTGGCCAGCGGACGCTTACCGGCCCGGGGGGCCCCAGCCCAGCTTCGACAAGCAGTACGTGAGGGACTACCTTACGGAGATCGGTTGGAATCGGGAGCCGCCGGCGCCCGAATTGCCGCCCGATGTGGTGGCCAGGACGGCGGAGAAGTACCGGGAGGCCTTTCGCCGTCTCACCGGCCGGGAGTTGGTGCGGCCGTGAGCAGCCCTTGGCCCGCTGTTCGCCGCGGACGATTCGCCCGCCTCTGGAGCCGCTGCCGCAGGCGATGGGGTTTCAGCGAGGAGGAGAAATGACACAACAGTCCAACCCGTTCGACCAGATCGTATCCTACGTCCGCCACCAGGCGGCCAAGGGGCCCGAAAACCTGGACGCCTTGATGGAGCGCACCCAGGCTGACTGGGCCCGCTGCCTGGACGGGATGTCAGAAGCACAAGCGACCTTCCGCGCTGGGCAAGAATGGACGGTGAAAGAGATCTTGGGGCACGCCATCGGCTCCACCCGGCTCGTCAACCGGCAGGTAGCCGACGCGGCGCGGGGCGTCGTGACGGATTCCCCTTTCGGCGACGCCGAGGACCTGCGGAACCAAGCGCCGAGAGAGGAGCAACGCCCGGTGGAAGAGCTGCGAGCCCAGATAACGGCGGCGCTGGAGGAGACGCGGGCGCTGATCCGGCGGTTGGCCCAGGACGGCCCCCCAGACGTGACTTTCAAGCACCCCTTCTTCGGCTCCCTGGGGCTCATGGAGTGGATCGCCTTCCAGCGGGTGCACAGTATGGACCACATCCAGCAGATCGAGAAGGTAAAGGCGGACCCAGGGTACCCGAGGGTCTGAGCCGATGTTCCTGGCACGGGTCTACGTTACGCTCAAGCCCACGGTGAACGATCCGCAAGGGCTGACCATCAAGGGTGCGCTGCACGCCCTGGGTTTCGCGGACGTCGAGTCCGTTCGCGCGGGGAAATACATGGAGATACGGCTGAAGGCCAAGGACCGCGGGGCGGCGGAGGAGCAGGTGCAGGAGATGTGCCGCAGGCTTCTGGCGAACCCGGTGATCGAGGACTTCCGCTACGAGATCGAGGACGGCAAGACGGTGCGTCCCCGTCCCGGCCGCCGCGACTGACGCTGGCTACTCCGCTTGGGAGAGCCCCGGTACGAGGCGTTGCTCCTCAAGGGCAGCAGATGGAGGCTCCCTCTCCTGGGCCGCGGCGCTTAGAGTACGTCCTTCGTGCTCGGTATCTCGTCCCTCAAACGGGGGTCCAACGCCACGGCGGCCGCCAAGGCGCGGGCCAGGGCCTTGAAGACGGCCTCGGCGCGGTGGTGGTCGTTGGCGCCGTAGAGAAGGCGGGCGTGCAGGTTCAATCGGCCCTCCTGGGCGAAGGCAGCCAGAAAGTGCTGGATGTTCTCCGTGGGAAGTTGCCCGATGTCGTCACGGCCGAAGGCCAAATCGAGGGCGGCATACGGGCGGCCCCCGAGGTCGACGGCCACCAGGGCTAGAGCCTCGTCCATGGGCACGACGGCGTGGCCGAAGCGGGCGATGCCGCGGCGCTCCCCCAGCGCCTGATCCAGCGCCTTCCCCAAGACCAAACCCACGTCCTCAACCAAGTGATGGGGGTCGCGCTCTATGTCCCCCTGCGCGTTGATGGTTATGTCAAACAAGCTGTGTCGGGCCAACGATTCCAGCAGGTGGTCCAGCATGCCGATGCCAGTGGACACTTCGTAACGGCCCCTGCCGTCCAGCACCAGACTCACGCTTACGTCCGTTTCCCGCGTCTTGCGTGAGACCTGGGCACTACGCTTACTTGCCAACGCTCTCTCCTATCTCCAACAACGCATCTATCAAACGGTCGGTGTGCTCGGGCTTGCCGACGGTGATTCGCAGGCAGTTCCGCAGCACGGGGACATCGAAGTAGCGGACGAATATCCCTTTACGGCGCAGCTCGTCCCGCACGCTCCGCGCGTCCAGCCCCCGCAGCTCACAAAGGATGAAGTTCGCCTCCGACGGGTACGGACGTAGCCAAGGGATCTGTGCCAGCAGCGCCCTCATCCGCTCCCGCTCCGCCACGATGAGACCAACGTGGCGCTTGAGGAGATCCGAGTCCTCCAAGGAAGCCAGGACCGCTCGCTCGGCGGCCGCGCTAAGGCTGTACGGCACCTTGACCTTCCAAGCGATATCTACCATTGATGGCGGGAACACGGCGTAGCCTGCCCGCAGACCAGCTAACCCTGCCCATTTACTGAACGTGCGCACGACGATGAGGTTATCCCGGGAGTGCACCAGATCTACCGCGCTCTCGCCGGAAAACTCGGCATACGCCTCGTCCAAGACCACGATGCTCCCATGCCGGAGGAGCCTCTCCAGGTGCTCCCTTGGCACCGAGTCCCCCGTCGGATTGTTGGGAGAGGCCAGGAAGAGGAGCTTGGCGCCCTGGTCCAGGGCCGCCTCGACGGCCGGCAGGTCCAGGCTGAAATCCTCCTTGCGGGGCGTCTCCACCAGCCTGGCCTGCGAGACCCGGGCCAGGAACTCGTACATCCCGAAGGTGGGGGGCGCGTTAACCACCACATCGCCTGGCGAGACGAACATGGTGCACACCAGGGCCAACAGCTCGTCGGAGCCGTTGCCCAGGATCACCTGCTCCGGCGAGACGCCCACGTAGCGCGCCACGGCCTCGCGCACGCGACGCTGCGCGGGATCCGGGTAGATGTGGTAGTAGGCGTAACTGGCCAGGGCCGCCACCACCTTGGGCGACGGGCCGTACGGGTTTTCGTTGCCGTCCAGCTTGGCGATCTGATCTTCAGGGAGCCCGAGACGGCGCGCCACTACGTCGACGGGCTCGACCGGCTCGTAGCCCGGCATCTCCGCCAGGTGAGGGCGCACCAGGCGGCGGGCATCATCACCCTTCATCGGCCAGTACCCTCCAGCCGGCTCTGGACAGCCTGGGCGTGGCCGGTAAGCCCCTCGGCGCGAGCGATGGCTACAGAGGCGGGACCGATGGCGTCCACCGTCGCCCGGTCCAGATGCACCAGCGTCGTTATCTTCAGGAAGTCGTGCACCCCCAGGGGCGAGGCGAAGGACGCGCTGCCGCCCGTCGGCATAACATGACTTGGCCCTGCCGTGTAGTCGCCTATCGATTCCACGGAGTGCTCGCCGATGAAGATACACCCGGCGTTGCGCACCTTCTGCGCCCATGCCGCTGCATCCGCCAGATGCAGGCAGAGGTGCTCCGGCGCGAATTCGCTGGCCAGTTCTATGGCCTCAGCCACAGAGCTGACTACGGCTGCCCCTCCGCGCGCCTCCAGGCTCGCCCGGGCCACATCAGAACGCGCCATGTCCGGCAGGCCCTCGTCTACGGCCCGGCACACCGCAGCCGCCAGCGCCTCCGAATCGGTCAGCAGTACAGCCGTGGCCAGCTCATCGTGCTCGGCTCCTGCCAAGAGGTCCGCCGCCACCATGCGTGGGTCCGCACTGCCGTCGGCCACTACCAGGGTTTCGGAAGGCCCGAAGATGCCATCGATGCCGGTCTCGCCATACAGTAGCCTCTTGGCCACAGTGACAAAGATGTTGCCAGGCCCGCAGATCTTGTCTACGCGGGGCACGCTCTCCGTCCCGTAGGCGAGGGCGGCGATGCCCTGGACGCCGCCAGCCCGAAACACGCGGTCCACCCCGGCGATCTTCGCCGCAGCCAACTTCAGGGGCGACACGGAGCCATCCTTGCGCGCCGGGGTGGCCATCACCACCTCGCCGACACCGGCCACACGGGCCGGTACGGCCATCATGAGTACGGTGGAGGGATAGACGACCTCCGTGCCCGGTACGTAGAGGCCCACCCGGCGCAGGGCACGCACCACCTGGCCCAGGCCCTCGCGCTGGAAACTGCGCAGTGAGTACTCCAGTTGCCACTCGTGAAAGCGGCGGATCCGCTCGGCCGCTAGGCTCAGCGCTGCTCTGAGGTTTGGATCTACCTCCTGGTAGGCAGCCTCGATCTCGCTCGGCGCCACCTCCAACGGGAGGCCCCGAGCAGCCACGCCATCGATGGCCTCGTTGTAGCGGCGGACGGCGGCGTCCCCCTCTCTCCGCACGTCGCCAAGGATGCGGGCGGCGACCTCCGTCACGCTCAGGTCTTCTCCGAAGACGCGCCGAACGGCGGCGCGCACGGCCGGCGGCAGCGTGGGCTCTTCGTCAAATGCGCGGCGAAGCAGGGTCTTGGCGGCCTCCTGGGCGCCGCGGACTATGCGCATTCCAGGTATTCCTTCGCGGCTTCCAAGGACGCCTTTAGGGACGCCTCCAAGAACGTTTGCACCCGCTCCCGCGAGAGATAGCGCAGGGCTTCGTCCACCAGATCAGGCAGGGAACTAGTTAGCTCCTCCAGTTCTTCCCCCACCTCCAGGCCGAACTCCTGGAGGTGACGGCGGGCGCCGCGGCGAAAGCGCTCCCAGTCCGGCTCGGAGCTCACCAAACCGACGATGATCTCTTGCCACCGGCGGAGCGTCTCGCCATCGATGAACCCGATGTCGAGGCTGGCCCCGCTGCGCAGCACGGCCTCGAGCACGTGGCGCATCAGCTCCTTATCGCTGCGGCGCTCAGAGTCCATGGAGAACTGGAGGGCGCGGTCCATGATGTTAGCTCGCAGGCTCCCGCCCAAAGGAGACCTTTCACCGAAAAACGGCCGGTACACGGTGTTTATCCACGTCTCGTCCATGACCAGGTGCGTGATGTAACCGGCCACGAAGGCCGCAGTGGCAGGATCCAATGACCTCGGGCTGGCCAGGGCGGGGTTGGCCTGCAAGAAAGCCGATACGCTGTTCTGTTCCCCGAAGCAGTGGATGTCGAAGAAATGGGTGCGTTCGCGCTCCCACCGGGTGAGGATGCGGATGTCCGGGGCCGTAGAACCCAGGTAAAGGCTCCCGCGTTCATCGTCGAGCACGCGCAGCCGCAGGCGATCGGCTACGTCCTTGGCAATGGCTGTATGCAGACACACGGGAGGCATGGCTGGGATCCCGGCTCAATTGTATCAGACCCCCTCTGTAGCCTTGGCGGCCTTCTCTAAGGCCGAGATAACGTCCTGGAAAACGCGCCGCCGGGGCCCTTCGAGCTGGGCATCCTTGCGGGCGATGACGCAGGTGGTGGAGCGAAAGAGGAGATCGATGGCCTTGAGGTTGTTCTCCGCCAGGGTACGGCCCGTCTCAGTCCCTTCGATGAGAATATCAGCGTCTTCCGGGACGAACCCCTCGGAAGCGCCGGCGATGGGTATGATCTGATAACGCCAGAAGTGCCGGCTGCGAGCGTAGTGATCGGCCGTCGCTGGGAACTCCGAGGCCAGGCGTATGATGCCCTTCGCGCTCTCACGCCACAAGGCCAGCACGTCGCCGATGCTGTCGGCCTCTACGCCCTGGCTAACGACGGCGCAAAGGTTGTACTGGCCCCGCTGGAGATCCAGCACCTCCTCGACCGGGCTCGATGGAAAAGAGTAGAGGTGTTCGCGTAAACAGTCGCGGCCGGTGATGGCCAGATCGATCTCTCCGAAGGCCAGGAGTTGCGGCATATCCTGGGGCCGCAGGACCTTCACCTCCAGCCCCTCGATACCGCTCGCCGGGCGACGCTCGCAGCGGGACTCGTCGTAGCCGGCGAAGGAGAGCCCAGCCGCTCGCAACGCAGCCACGGCATGACGCTGCTGGTGGCCGTCGGGCACTGCCATACGCACTATGCGGCGGGCAGCCCTGTGAGCGGGTCCTCCCCCGGCGGCAGGCAACGGCGGCGGCAGGGCCACGCCATCCGAGCGGCCGCGGCCGCGCGCCAGCGCCGCCAGCGGCGCGACGACGCTCGCGACATCCTTACTAGCCAGGGCCGCGGCGTTGGCCACCAACCAAGCGGAGTTGCGCAACATCACGAACAGAAGATCCAGGCCCAGGCCGGATATCGCGCTCTCGCTGGGCACCACCGTCAGGGCGACGTCGGCGTCCTCCGGCGGATATGCCTCAGCGCCTCCCCATACAGCCTGTATCCGAAATCTGGGCAGCCGGGCAGCTCTGGCAAAGGCATCGGCCAGGTTCGGGTACTCGGTGGCGATGCGAACGATGGGCAAGCGGGGCAAGCCCGTAAGCCCTCCCAGGCCCGGGGTTCCAGCCGCGCACAGCAACGAGGATCCGACACCCAAGTCGCAGACGGGAAGCACTGGCTGACCAGGGAAGCGAGCCTGAATCTCCCTTACCCAGGCCAAGCTACAGATGCCCAGGTCGTAGTTGCCGAGGGCCACCTGGATGGGGATGTCTTTCTCCCGGAACACCCGCACGGCCACATCGGGGCGGCCGCCTACGGAAAGTCGATACGCCCGGGACCCCTCACCGTAGCCCTGGACGTGGAGGCCAGCAGCGGAAAGGAGGTTGGCCAGAGGCGCCCGGAGGTCGCCCGCCGGCAGGGCTAGCTTGATCACGAGGGCATTCCGGCCAGGGCCCGGACGGCGGCTTCGACGGTGTCCCAGCGCCGTTCCCCCAGCGCGTACCCTTCCGCTGAGGCCGTCACGGCCCCTTCCCGCGCCACCTCTTGCGCGGGTACGACTTCTACCCTACAACCGGCGGCGCGCAGCGCCCGGGCGAGGGCCAGTGCAGAGGCCAGGTCTGCCGGATTTTGCGTGGCGGAGTGGACGGCGATTGCGCCCGCTGGCCGCTCTCCCGCTTCCCCCAGCAGGCGGGAAATAACATCGACCTCTAGCGCGAACCCAGAGGCTGGGGTGGCCGGCCCTCCGGCCAGTAGCACCAGGTTGTCGTACCGGCCGCCGCTGCCCACCTTCACGGCGCCAGAGCGGATGTGGAAGACCGTGCCCGTATAGTATTCGAAGTGCCGCACTAGGATGGGAGAAACGCTGTGCGGGATCCCTAATCTGTCCAGAGTATCGCTTACGGCGGCCAGCTCCCCCAAAGGGCCGTCTGCCTCGGGCACCACAGGAGCCAGCGTCGCCCGCAGATTAGCGATGTAGGCGCTGCCACGGCCCTCAATGGTCAGGAGGTTCACCAGGGACAGACTGGACGCTTGCAAGCCGGCCTCGACCTCCTGGAGAGCACCCTCGTCGCCCTCTAGCACGCGGTCATAGAGCTCAAGTTGGCGGGCGATGTCCAGTCCGGCGGCGGAGAAGACGGCGCGCACGATGCCCGGGTGCGAAAGGGTGAGATCGTACGGGAGGCCCAAGCGTTGCAGGACCTCGATGGCCATGAGGATCAGCTCCACGTCGCCTTGGGGGAAGGTATCGCCGATAAGCTCGACGCCGCACTGCCAATCTTCGCGGGACTCATCTCCTTGCGCAAAGCGTAGGACGTTCTGGACGTAGAAGAGGCGGGCCGGCGCCCCGGCCAACCGTTCGGTATAAACGCGCACCACCGGGATCGTGGAATCGGGCCGGAGGACGACCCTTTCGCCGCTCCAGCCGTCCCAGTCCAGAAACGAATAAACGCGGCCTAGCATCTGCGGCGAAAGGGTTCCGGTGGCCGTGAACAGGTGCAGGTGCTCTATGGTGGGGGTGCGGATCTCGCCGTAGCCCCAGCCCAAGCAAACGTCGCGGAACGCCGCCTCTATACGGCGAAAGCGTTCCATATCGGCGGGCAGCATGTCGCGCATGCCCCTGCAACGCATCGAATCCTTCACTAGGAACATCTCCTCCGGGACAGTCGCCATTCTAGCATCCGGCCGAAGCCCGGTTCAAACGGGTTTACAGGCGTCGAGCGGGGGCAAAAGGTATAATCGCTGGTGAAAGCAACGGGCCAGGCGCCATCATGAAGCACGCAGCGACGACGTCGCGGGATCGCGGACGGAAGGGCCGCATAGGACTCTGGGTCGCGGCGATAGTGGTGGGCGGCTTTCTCGCTTGCGCTGGTGGGCCGGGGGCGCCGCCGGGCGCTGTTCACGTCCTCACAGCCAAGGGAACCGTCAATCCCATTATGCAGCGGTACATCGACCGCGGGATCGGCGCCGCAGAGGACGAAAAGGCGGCGGCCGTGGTCATCCGCCTCAACACCCCAGGCGGTCTCTCATCTTCGATGGACGATATCGACCGCCGCATCCTTAACGCTAAGGTGCCGGTGGTGACGTATGTTTGGCCATCGGGCGGGCAAGCCGCGTCCGCCGGCACCTTCATCGCCTACGCCAGCCACATCGCGGCTATGGCGCCGGGGACCGTCATCGGCTCCGCCACGCCGGTGGACGCCAGCGGCGACGATATTCAGGGCGACCTGCGGAACAAGGTGATCGAGAACGCCGTTGCCAAGATCAAGGGCTTCGCCAACCGCCACGGAAGGAACGCCGAATGGGGAGAGAGGGCGGTAAGAGACGGCATATCGGCGACGGCAGAAGAGGCCCTCAGCCTGGGCGTTGTGGACGCCGTCGCTCCTGACCTGGAGGCGCTCCTCCAGGCCATCGATGGCCGCCAGGTCAGCCTGGAGGGTGGCGCCAAGACCGTCCTGACGGTCGCCGACGCTCCCGTGGTTTACAACGATCGCAACTTCGTCGAGGACTTCCTCGACATCATCGCTGACCCCAACATCGCGTTTTTGCTCCTCTCCCTGGGATCGTTGGCTCTCTTCATCGAGATCGTGAACCCGGGGCAGATATTCCCGGGCGTATTCGGCGTCATCTCCCTTCTCTTGGGATTCTTCGCCCTTAGCGTCCTGCCCTTCAACTGGGCCGGCGTAGGCCTGATCTTCTTCGCCTTCATCCTTTTCGGTCTAGAGCTCTTCGTCACCAGTCACGGCATATTAGGCATAGGCGGCGCTGTGGCCCTTGTGCTGGGAGGGTTGATCCTCACCAGCGGGAATCCGCCGGATTTTCAGGTCTCCAAGTGGCTGGTCTTCACGCTGGGAGCCGTCCTGGCAGTTTGGGTGATCTTCGTCATGGTGAACATCCTGCGGATCCGGCGCATGCCCGCCAAGACAGGGATGGAGACGCTCCTAGGGCGCACAGCGGTGGCGCGCTCGCCCCTGGAGCCCACGGGCTTCGTCTTCATCGACGGGGAGTACTGGAGAGCGGAGTCCGTGGACGGCAATATCCAGCCCGGGGAAAAGGTCGTTGTCACCGAAGTTGCCGGCTTGAAGCTCAAAGTGCGTAGACAATAGAGAAAGGAGATTGGCCATGGCCACGTCATCGGCAGAGTCCCAGGAAGGACCCGGCTTCAACCTACTGGCACGGATCCTCACGGTCATCGGCTACATCTTGGCCGTGCCCCTATTCCCCTTGGCGGTGAAGATCGTCCAGGAGTATGAGCGAGGGGTCATCTTCCGGCTGGGCCGGCTGGTGGGGGCCCGCGGCCCGGGGCTTTTCTTCATCCTGCCGCTCGTGGAGCGGATGGTGAAGGTGGACCTGCGGGTTGTGACCATGGACGTGCCCCGCCAGGATGTGATCACCCGGGACAACGTGACCGTAAAGGTGGACGCCGTCGTCTACTTCCGCGTCTTCAACCCTGAAGACGCCGTGGTGAAGGTCATGGACTATATCCGGGCTACGTCCCTGGTGGCCCAGACAACGCTGCGCAGCGTCTTGGGCCAGTCTGATCTCGATGAGCTCTTGAGCAAGCGGGACGAGTTGAACCTGCGCCTCCAGCAGATCATCGACGAGGCGACGGAGCCTTGGGGTGTCAAGGTGACCATCGTCGAGGTGCGGGATGTCGGGCTGCCGGCGGAGATGATCAGGGCCATGGCACGACAGGCCGAGGCGGAGCGAGAGCGCCGGGCCAAGGTCATTCACGCCGAGGGTGAATACCAGGCGGCCGAGCGCCTGGCAGAGGCCGGTGCGGTCATGGCGGCGCAGCCAACCACGCTGCAACTTCGCTATCTTCAAACCCTGACAGAGATATCGTCGGAACGGAACAGCACGGTGATCTTCCCCATCCCCATCGACCTCATCAATGTCTTCATGGGCCGGACGGCGGGTACGCCGGGAAGTCCAACGCCTGCTCCGGCAGCCCGGCGCCCGATCGAGGAAGAGAAGGCCGCAGGAGGCTAGAGCCTAGGATACACGCAGGGTGACCTCTCCGGCCTCTACCGTGAGCCGGGAGCCGTCTGGACGCAAGAGGACTAGATTGCCCTCATCATCGACGTCCTCTGCCAGACCCTCGTAAGTCTGATCGCGAAAGGTGACGCGGACCTGGCGGCCCAGAGTCTCCAGGCGCTTGCGCCACTCCAAGTGCACCGCCCTGCCGCGGGCAGCGTCTTCATACGCCGCCTCGAACTGCCGCAGAAGCGAGATGAGGAGCTGCTCCCGGCTCACTTCGCGTCCTAGCTCCTGCTTGACGCTGGTGGCGATGCCGCCGATCTCTGAATTGGGATCGATATCGAAGTTCACGTTCAGGCCGATGCCAACCAGGGCATACTTCACCAACGGCCCCGCGATCTCGCTTTCGATAAGTATCCCCGCCAGCTTGCGGCCATCGACCAAGACATCGTTGGGCCACTTGATGCGCGGCTCCAGCCCCAACTCTTCGACCGCCCGGGCAGCGGCCAAAGGGGAAACGATGCTGAGGGAGCGCAGGCGGCGCACGGCTGGCCGCATTATGATGGTGAGGTACAGGTTCGCATGGGGGGGCGACACCCAGGTGCGCCCAAAGCGGCCCCGGCCTGCCGACTGCTGCTCAGCTATTACGACGGTGCCGGAGGGCGCTCCGGCCTCTGCCTCGACCCGCGCCGCGTCCTGGGTCGAGCCCGTGTCGGTGAGATAGACCAGACGCCGCCCCGCCCAAGCCGTGGTCAGGGCCCGCCCCACGGAATCGAGATCTAGCTGCATGCCAGGCCAAGAATAACGCAACGATGACGGAAAAATAAAGCAGGAGGCCAGCCCAGTGAGCTGGCCTCCTGCGCGTGGCACGTAGGCCTGTCCTACGCGCCATTCAGCTATTGCACCAGCATCCGCCTCTGCGGATGGAGGTGTGAACGGACAGGCCTATGGCCAGATGTATCGCCCATTCACATCACCTCCTTTCCTGCCCAGCATGGTAACAGATAGCGTTGCCCCCGCACAAGGCTACCTGGTCAGAGCGGGCCCGCAGCACGCACTCCAGCCCCCGCGCGCATCGGCTCAGGCCCGCCGCCAGGTCTCGCGCAGGATCTGGCGCGCTAGGGCCCGGTCGTCACACTCATAGGAGCCGGTACTGAGATGAACATCTCTCTCGTGGCCCTTGCCCGCCAGCAGCACGACGTCCCCAGCCCGGGCCATGTCCAACGCCAGGGCGATGGCCTGCCTGCGGTCGGGAACGATGGCGAAGTCGCGGCCTTCGCTCCGGCCAACGGAACGCAGCCCGGCGGCGATCTCGGCGATGATGGCGTCTCTATCCTCGGAGTAGGGGTTATCGTCGGTGATCACCGTGAAATCAGCTATCTCGCCGGCGACGCGACCCATGGCGGCCCGCCGCGCCTTGTCCCGCTCCCCGATGCAACCAAAGAGGGCGATCAGGCGTTCGCTAGCCATCTGACGCAAGAGGGTGAGGACGCGGCGCAGCGAATCGGGGGCGTGGGCAAAGTCCACTACGACAGTGAACGGCTGCCCCTCGTCGATGCGCTCCAGGCGGCCAGGGGCGCCCGGCCACGAGCCCAAGGCTTCGCATATGTCGCTGAGCGTTAGGCCAGCCGCTAGCCCCACTGCGGCGGCGGCCAGGGCGTTGTACACGTTGAAAAGACCTGGCCGGGGCATGACGGCCGGTGCTTCCCCAGCCGGCGTTACGAGGCGAAAGCGGGACGACCAGGTCTCCGGCTCGATCTCCCCCGCCCGGACATCGCCCCCCTTTAGGCCGTAGGTGACGATTCGCGCCCGCGTCACGCTACGGAGATAGTGGCAAGAGGGGTCATCTGCGTTCAGCACCGCGGTCTTAGCGATGCCCTTGGCGGCGGACTCGTCCAGCATGGCGAAAAGGCGACCCTTGGCAGCCAGGTACTCCCGGGTGCTGCCATGGAAGTCCAGATGGTCGGCGCCCACGTTGGTGACGGTAGCGATATCGTATTCGCATCCGTCCACCCGGTGTAGGGCGAGGCCGTGGGAGGTGGCCTCCACCACTGCCCAGCGGCACCCCGAGCTGGCCATCTCCGCCAGCATGGCCTGGAGTTCCGGCGCTTCCGGGGTAGTGAACCGCCCGGTGTCCGGCAACAGGCGCTCGCCGATGAGACACTCCGCGGTACTGATGAGCCCCGTGAGGTGGCCGGCCCTACCCAAGAGGTGGGCCAGAAGGTAGGCCAGACTGGTCTTGCCATCGGTGCCGGTGACCCCCACGACGTACAGATGGCGGCCAGGGTGACCGTAGAAGGCGACCGCGGCCTCGGCCAGCGCGGCCCTGGCGTCCGGAACGCTGATGGCGGGGACGGAAGCCTGGGCCACCAGGTGGCGCCACTTATCAGCCCGGCCGTCCTCCACGACGACGGCGGCCGCCCCCGAGGCCAGCGCCTGAGGGATGTAGTCGTGGCCGTCGGCCTTGAAGCCAGGGATGGCCACGAAAAGGGAGCCGGGGGCCACGCGCCGGGAGTCATAAACTACGGCGGAGATCTCTGGATCGCCCTGGCCAAGGAGAGAGGCGCCGCGCATTCCGGCGAGGATAACAGATAGGCGCATCTACTGCAGTTTACCAGGCGCGGCCACAGCGCATCACGGCGCCGGGCCAAAGGGGAAAAGCAGCGGTCCAGCAGGCCTGTAGGCCGAGTTCTGTATCCCGCCAGGGCGGGACGGTGACCATCAATCTAGGACCCCGATTGCTCGAGGCCTCCAGCAGCCAACCCGAGGGATTGGGCCGGGCACCCTTAGCACCCTCCTATTTGGCCTTGCTCCGCGCGGGGTTTGGCCGGCCTCCGGTTCACACCGGAGCCGGTGGGCTCTTACCCCACCATTTCACCCTTATCCTTCCGAAGAAGGACGGTATGTTTCTGTGCCACTTTCCGTCGGGTCGCCCCGCCTGGGTGTTACCCAGCGCGCTGCCCGGTGGAGCTCGGACCTTCCTCTCCCCACCGGCGGTGAGGAGCGGTCACCCGGCCTACTGGACCAACACTAGTATACCATCCGGGACCGGCTGCCGACGGTCCACCCTACTCTGGGGCGCGGTCAAGGGCCAGGTTTGCCAGTTGGTCAGCGCGGCTGTTCTGATCCCGCGGCACATGACGCACGGCAAAGCTATCAAAACGGCGCCGCAGCTCCAGGATTCGGTTAAAGAACGGCCGCAAGCGTTCGTTGCGCACCCTGTAGCGAAACTCGAGCTGGCGGACGATGAGCTCTGAGTCCATGCTGAGAAGCACGTGGCGCGCCCCCAAGGCCAGTGCGGCCTCCAGGCCAGCTATGGCGGCCTGATACTCAGCCTCGTTGTTCGTCGCCTGGCCGATGCGCCGGGAGACCGAGTGCACCTCGCGCCCGGAGGGGTCGTAAACGGCGGCGCCTATGGCGGCCGGCCCGGGGTTCCCCCGGGAAGCCCCATCGGCGCATACGATCCAGACGTCGGGATCCAAGGGCGCCTACGGCCGGAGTATCATCTCCAGGCCATCGTCCTTGACGATGACGCGTTCCAAGACCTCGCGCAACAGGGCCTGGCGCTGATCGAAGGAGAGATCCTCCCAGCTCTCTCGTAGGCGCCTGAGGGCCTCAGCGCGGCTGCGGCGGCGCTTCTCTTCGTCCGCCTGCGCGTCGGCAAGGCGATAAGACTCGATGAGCTTCTGTTCCACCTCCAACTGTTCGCCGCCCAGCGCGAGGCAGAGAGTGCGTAGCCGCTCCTCGGCGAGCAGACCGGAGGCGGCGGAGTCCATGTACTGCTCCAATCGGCGGTCCAGCCGCCGGGCCTTCAGCCGAAGGCGGCGGATCTCCGCCTCCAGGTCCCTAGTGGTGCCGGTCCCGTTAACCGAAGTTTGCCGGCTCACCCGCCGCGAGAGGAGCATCTTGCGGACCTCTTCCTCTAGTTCCTCGGCACGGCGGGTATGGTAATCGCAAAGGCTGCGGTTGGTCCGGGACTCACACTGATAGTAGCGATACTCGGCCAAATGGATGGAACCATCAGCGCGGCGCTGCCATTTTTGGCGCCGGGTGACGCCGATCATCTTGTTGCCGCAGTATCCGCAGTAGGCGATCCCGGAGAGGAGGAATGGCGAGAAGCGACGGTTCTGCGCGGCGGGACGGCGGGCATCCAGTCGCTCCTGGACCTTCTGAAAGTCATCCAGCGAGATAAGCGGGGCGTGGCTGGCCGGCACCCTCACGCCGAAGCGGGAATACGTCCCCAGATACGCCCGGTTGCGGAGGATGTCCCGGACAGTGACCATGCTCCACAGTCCGCCCTTTCGCGTACGTAGGCCCTCTTCGTTGACGCGCCGGGCGATGCGCCTGATCCCCAGGCCATCTTTTAGGTACAGCCGAAAGATATAGCGCACGACGGCGCCCTCCTCCGGCACGATGACCAACCGGCGGCGCGGCCCCACCCGGTAGCCATAGGGCGGGCGTCCTAGCACCTCGCCTTTCACCGCCTTCCGCCTCATCGCAGCCTTCACCCGTTGGCCCAGGCTGCCGTCCGACCGCTGTGCCGCCCACTCCGCCAGCAGAGCCGAAGACACATCAGCGCCCGTCTCGATGCTGATGATGGGGACCCCCAGGCTAGACAACTGAAAGTAGCGCCGCGCGGCCTCGATTATGCCCTCACCTAAGGCCTCCAGAGCCGGTATCGCAACCACCAAGAAGCCCTGAGCCGATTGTTGTCGCACGAAGTCCAGCAGTTGGTGGAAGCCACTCCTTTGGCTATCCTTCTCCGCATCCAGAAAGGTCGCCACCGCCGCATAACCGTTGGCCTGGCAAAACTCTAGAAACGCCTCGCTCTGCTCGGCTAAAGAGCGATCACCGGTCTCGCGAAAGTAGCCTATCGCCCTCACGTCAGCTCACCAGTAGTATGCGTTCACAGCTCACGCACTGGACGAGGCCCAGGCCAGCGCGGGCCTTCTGAAGGACCGACATGGGTAGCGTGATGCGGCAGCCCTGGCACATGCCGCGTTCCACCTTAGCGACGGCGCGCCCTCCCCTCCTCTCCCTGAGCGTCTGGTAGAGCCCCAGCACCGACTTGTCGGCCTCGCTTGAGCGATCCCGGCGCAGAGCATCCAGTCTTTGCATTTCCGGCTCCAGCTCTGCCTTCTCCTGGAGCAGACGCTGGCGCTCCTCCTCCCATTGTGCCTCGAGGCCAGCGCACGTGGCCTGAGCCTGAGCCAGCGCAACCTCCGCTTCCTCTAGCTCCACGAGCAGCGAAAGCAGGTCGTCCTCCCGCCTGCGAACCTGGGCCTGGAGAGACGTGAGATCGGCCTGGAGGTCCGAGAGCTCCTTCGGGTTACGTATGGAGCCACCGTAGAGCTTCCCTTCCACCTCGGTCGCTTTCTGGCGAACCTCCTCGACGGCCCATTCCAGATCCTTCTGACGCGCCCGCAGGGCCTCTACTGCGGCAGCCTTTTCCTCCACCACGCGGCGCGCCTCCAGCAGCTCCTCTGGCTCCGCCAACGCCTCCTCGATCTCGGCCAGGCGCGCGGTAACCCTATCTAACGCTAGGTCGATCTCTTGGAGGGCGAAGAGCTCTGCGGCGGTCGTCATCATTCAAAAGGCGGCGAGCGCGGTGGGCGCTACCGCATGGGGCGAACTGGACAGTGCCTGCGACGGGATTATAGACTTAGAGGCGCGGGGCTGCAATAACGCACACCGCAAAAACCAAGCGCCAGAAGACCGCAGATCAGGATCTTCCCATGCAGTTCCACGTCCTCCGAGAGCTCCGTCAGACCATCGGCAGCGTCAACACCTTCGCCATCAGCCAGGCACGCTGGCGGGCAGACGACGTCGAACTGCGGGACCTGGTCGGCACGGTGACCCTCCTGCGGACCGACCGCGGGCTCTTGGTGAAGGTAGGTGCTACGGCCAACGCTGCCGAGCGTTGCGCGCGCTGCCTGGCCCCCATCCAGTGCGCGGTAGAGATCGCCTTCGAGGAGGAGTACGTCCCGGTGATCGATGCCAACACCGGCATGCGAGTGATCGCCAGGGATGAGCCGGACCTCTTCCGCATAGGGCCGGACTTCGTACTAGACCTCCAGGAGGGCCTGCGGCAATACTTTCTGATGACTGAGCCGCTTAAACCCCTATGCCGCCGCGATTGCGCAGGCCTGTGCCCTCGCTGCGGAGCCAATCTAAACGATGCCCAGTGCGGGTGTCCGGAAGAAGGGGATGAGCGGTGGCAGGTGTTGCGGACCCTGAAGGAAGCCATCGAGGAAGGGAGCAAGGAACGTGCCAGCATTACCTAAGAAGAAGACATCGACCTCTCGGAAACGCCGCCGGCGCAGCCATCTCTCCGTCCTGGTGCCGGATCTGGTGGTTTGCCCGCAATGCCGCTCGCCGAGACCGTCCCACCGCGCCTGTCCCGTCTGCGGCACCTACCGCGGCCGCGATATACTGGCCGCCTTCAGCGAGCGTAAGCGCAAGACGCCCGAATAGCAGCCGGGCCTTCTCGCCGTCACCGCGGGCATGATATACTTCCGCTGGCCATGCGACGTGGTCTTGTCCTCCTGTTGCTCCCGCTGAGCCTGCTACTGGCCGCAGCAGCGGGCATCACCTACTTCATCTGGTGGGACGCAACTCACTGCACCTTCTGCCGGTCGCGCCTCGATGAGTTCGGACGCTGCCCGAACCGTGACTGCCATCTCGGCCGCCTGACTCGAGAGAACCAAGGGCAAGAGGCCTGACCGGACCCACCACCATGACGTTGACCAGTAGCCCCTCGGCGTTCATCGCTGCCAAGCTGCACCAAGCGCCTGCCGATCCTGGCCTTGCGCTCTGTTTCCCAGGGCAAGGAAGCCAAAAGCCCGGCATGGGGAAGGACGTATTCGAGGTCTCGGCAGCCGCCCGGGCGGTGTTCCGGGCCGCTGACGACGTCCTGGGTAGGCCGCTGTCGCAGCTATGCTTCCAGGGCCCCGACGAGGAGCTCACCCGCACGGCGAATGCCCAGCCCGCCATCTTGATATCCTCGGTGGCCCTCTTGGCGGCGGCCCTGGAAAGCGAAGCGCTGGCCAAACGGCCGTCCTTCTGCGCCGGGCACAGCCTCGGGGAGTACACGGCGCTGGTCTCGGCGGGGGCCCTCGCCTTCGAGGATGCCCTCCTCCTAGTACAGGAGCGGGGGAGGCTCATGGAAGAGGCCGGCCGAGAGCAGCCGGGAACCATGGCCGCCATAGTCGGGCTGGAGGAGGAGGACGTCCAAGTTATCTGCGCCGACACAGGCGCGGAGATCTGCAACTACAACGCGCCCGGGCAGGTGGTGGTTGGCGGCGCGCCTGAGGCCGTCGAGGCGGCGTGTCGCCTGGCCAAGGAGCGCGGCGGGCGTGGCCTCCCACTGAAGGTATCGGGCGCTTTCCACACGTCCCTTATGGAACAGGCTGCCGCGCGCTTCAGTGAGGTCGTGGCCCGCTTCCCGGTGAGAGATCCACTGGTACCCGTAATGGGCAACGTCAGCGGCAACCCGCTGCGCACGGCCGAGGAGGTCCGCCGGGAGCTACAGGAGCAGATCAGGCGGCCAGTTCGCTGGCGCCAATCCGTTCTGCGCATGATCGATGAGGGCGTCTCGTTCTTCGTCGAAGTGGGCCCCGGTCGCGTCCTCACCACTATGCTCAAGCGGGCGGCGCCCCAGGTGAAGGCTATCTCGATAGACAGCGCCGAGGCGCTAAACGTTCTGGCCGATGTTTGACCTGAAAGGCCGGTCAGCCCTGGTGACGGGCGGATCAAGGGGCATCGGGCGCGCCATCTCGTTGGAGCTGGCGCGGGCCGGCGCCGCCGTAGCCGTGAACTACAACCAAAGCCGCGAACAAGCGCTGGCCGCCGTCCAGGAGATCGAGAGCTTGGGCGGACGCGCCATAGCCGTGCAGGCAGACGTGCGGGTGCCAGAAGACGTGGAGCGGATGACCCAGGAGGCGCTGGACGCCTTCGGCCGGCTGGACATCCTGGTGAACAATGCGGGATACAATAAAGACACCCTGATCCTGCGAATGACGCTGGAGGACTGGGACGAGGTCATGGCGCTGAACCTGCGAGCGGTCTTCCTGTGCACCAAGGCGGCGTTGCGGCCCATGATGCGGCAACGCTGGGGCCGGATCATCAACATCGGCAGCGTATCCGGCCTTGCTGGCAACGCAGGCCAAGCCAACTACGCCGCCGCCAAGGCTGGGCTCATCGGCTTCACCCGCGCCGTAGCGCGGGAGATGGGGTCCCGCAACATCACGGCCAACCTGATAGCGCCAGGCCTGGTCATCACCGAGCTGACGAAGAACATCCGGCAAGAGATCGTCGACGGCGTCAAGCAGCGGCTCCTGGTGCAGCGGCTGGGCAAAGCGGAGGACATCGCCGCTGCCGTGGTCTTTTTGGCCTCGGAAGAGGCATCGTACATCACTGGGCATGTGCTGCCGGTAGACGGCGGCCTCAACCTCTAGAGCCATGGCCGGAAAGAGGCACCAAGCGCGAATACTGGCCCTCCAGGCGCTCTTCGAGCTGGACACCGTAGGCCATCCGCCCAGCCAGACCATCACCCGCACCGCGCAGGAAACCGGAGCCCCACAAGACGTACAAGATTTCGCCAGAGAGCTGGTGGAGGGGGTGCTGAAGCATCAGCAGAGCATCGATAAGGCGCTCCAAGATACGGCCCCCGCTTGGCCCCTGGACCAAGTGGCGGCCGTGGACCGGAACATCTTGAGGCTTGCCATATACGAAATCCTCATCGATAATAAGGTGCCGATGCGCGCCGCCATCAATGAGGCCGTCGAGCTCGCCAAAGAATTTGGCGGAGAGAGCTCCCCGAAGTTCGTGAACGGAGTCCTCGGCTCGATAAGCCTCTTGAAGGCGCGCTGATCCCACAAGGAGGTGTGCCGGTGGCCGCTGTCTTCGAACGAGTACGGAAGATAATCGCCGAACAACTAGGGGTCGACGAATCCGAAATCACTCCCCAGACGTCCTTCGTCGACGACCTGAATGCCGACTCCCTAGACCTCGTGGAGCTGATCATGTCCTTGGAGGAGGAGTTCAGCAAGGAGGGCAAGAGCATCGAGATCTCCGACGAGGACGCCGAAAAGATCGTGACCGTCCAGGACGCCGTTAACTACATCATCGAGCAGGGCATCGCCGACGACGAATAGCTGGCCCTCGCACCCGCCTCCTTCCCGACAAAGGATCGACATTACGGCCCCCGCCAGGTGCGGGGGTTATTGTTGCCATATAATGGCCCTAGACCATGGGATTCTTCGGCATCGGCTTCCCAGAGCTGGCCCTCATATTCGCCATAGCCATCATCGTGCTGGGGCCAGAGCGCATCCCAGCCGTGGCGGCGCAACTGGCCCGTATCCTGAAGTACCTCCGCGGCTACGCCACTGACGCCACAGCCCAGTTGCGCTCTGAGCTGTCGGAGCTCACCCGCGAGTACGAAGAGGTGCGGAAGGAGCTCCAAGAGTTCCGCCAGAGCGTGGCGCGAGACCTGACCTCCGTGACGGAGGAGCTGGCTTCGGCGGGTAGCGAGGCCAACAAGGCCCTGAGAGAGGTACAGCCCATTGTGGAACCGGGTGGTGATCCTCCGCCACCCACCCCATCAGCGCCCGAGACCGCTCCCATCGGGGGTAACGCACCAGATGAGCACGGCAACCAGGCCTGAAGTAGCCGGCTCCCAGGAGGAGCACGAGCATGAGAAGTACCTCACCCTCATGGAGCACCTCCAGGAGCTGCGCTATCGCATGGTGGTCGCCTCCCTCTTCGTGGTGCTCGGTCTGGCGGTGTCGGCCTATTTCGGCGAAGACCTTATCAACTTCCTGAAGCGGCCGGCTGAGGAACGGAGCGAGAACTTCCAGCTTCAGTTCATCGAGCCGTTCGAGGCCTTCGGCACCTACTTTCGGGTCGCCCTCCTGGGGGGCCTGGTGCTCGGCATGCCCATGATCGTCTACCAGGCCCTGCGTTTCGTCTCGCCTGGGCTCAAACCCAACGAGCGCCGCTGGATGTACGGGACCGTCTTCGGAGCCAGCGCCCTGTTCCTCGCCGGAGTCGCCTTCGCTTACTACGTGGCCCTGCCTCCTGCCCTGGACTTTCTCCTGAACTTTGGACACGGTTACGCCCAGCCCAACATACGTATCGGCAGCTACATCGATTTCGTCACGCGCCTGCTGTTCTGGACCGGGGTGGCCTTCGAGACACCGCTGGTGGTCATGTTCCTGGCCAGGTTCGGCATCGTGAGGGCCGGGCAGCTTTTGGGCTGGTGGCGGCTCGCCATTGTCGGAGCCTTCGTCATCGCCGCGATCGTGACGCCGACGTGGGACCCGGTGACCCAGACAGTAGTGGCTGGCCCCATCATCGTCCTTTACTTCCTGGGCATCATTTTGGCCCTGATCGTGCAACCCAGGAGGGCGGGCGGCTAGAAAGCTTCCTATGACACCGCGAATTGACCGCCGGTGGCCATCGCGCTATCATCAGGCAAAGTGAGTGGCCTGTCCAGCGCGCTCGACGATATTCACCGCTGTATCGAATCCTGCACCGCCTGTGACCTGGCGCGCACCCGAACCAGGGCCGT
>DAOUAG010000189.1:0-3442 GCA_034433815.1 Dehalococcoidia bacterium
GGAACAGGTGATAGAGGACATTCTACCTGCAACGTAAAGGCGGTCACTCTACCTGCCACCCGACACTAACCTCTGCGATGGTTTGCTCTACGCCTACGGCGGTTCCCCGATGGGTTCGCAGTTGGGGGGCAAATTGGGGTTCAGCCCTGCCACGTAGCGCAGGATGCGTAGGGCGTCCACGGCGTCCAGATCGGAATCGCAGTCAACGTCGCCTCGAGCAATGCAGTCCGGAGCGGGCCCGAGCCCCGCGACCTCCCTTAGGATGAACAGCGCGTCTACCGCGTCCACCGTGCCATCACAGGTGACATCGCCGAGAGGAGCCGGCGTCGCTGTCGCCGTGGCCGTAGGCGTGGACGTTGGCGTAGGCGTGGGTGTCGGCGTGGGCGTTGCGCCGGAGCCTCCCGCATCGGCCGGGGCCGAGAACGGGGACTCGCCGTTCTGATTGAAGGCGCGCACCTTGTAGCAGTAGCCAGACCCCGTGTCCAACCCGCTGCCGTAGTTGTCGTCGGTGTAGGCCAGCACGTCCGCTATGACCGTGTCGATAAGGCCGAAGTCGGCGCCAGAAGCGCCGGAGCAGGGCAGGGATGCCCGCCACACTTCATATCCCGTCTCGCCGCTGACATCCTGCCACGCTAGGGCGATGGCGCTGGCTCCCGCGCTCGCCGATAGGCCGGCCGGCGCAGCGGGCACAGCGCCCCCGCCCAGCGGGTACAGGGCGGAAGCGCCGGCAGCATCGTCGGCGCAGGGCGTGTGAACGATGCCGCCGTATGAGCCGTCCATGACCGGGCACGGGTTGCAGCCGCCACTCATCGAGGGGTGGCCGAGCCCCAACACGTGGCCGTATTCGTGCAGCAGCACGGTTTCCAGATCATAGTAGCCGTCGCAGTTGCCCTGGCCGTCGGTCCGCCAGCGGCTACCGAAGTGATCTGTGTCCACCTCCGTATCGGCATCGAGCGTGCTTCCGTCCCAGTAGCAGATGTAGGTGGTGGCAAGGGTAGACGAACTATGGCCTGGGTTGCTGATTCCCCAAGTCGTGTCGTTCAGTCCATCACAGTCGCCCGAAGTGCTGGTGCGGCTGGTGTTGGCGAAGGGCCCGAAGCTAATGTACGAACCGGAGACATTTTGCCAGGCGTGGAAGGCGTTGGCGGCGGCCTGCCGAACCGCCGCAACGTTCAGTTGCGCCGGCTTGCCACTCGTGGCGTTGACGAAAAAGGCCACCGGTATATCGGCGTCGTCGAAGCGCGGGCCCAGGGTAGTGTAGGAACTCTCTATAATGCCACCGCTGGCGCCGCCGGCCAGGGGGTCCTGGGCGGTGCTGAGGCCGCCCCGGGCAGCGATTCCCACCCGTTGTCCGAGCTCGTCCAGACGCAGGCCGAGACGGGCCACGTAGCCCTGGGGCGTCACCGCGAACTTGGACTGGAAGCCCTCCGAGGGCACGAGGCCATAGGTGCCATCGGAGCGCAGGAATAGGACGACGCGCTCTCCAGCAGCGAACTCAGCGCTGGTCCCAGCCTCCAGGCGCAGCGGCCCGAAATCGCCGCCGGCGACGGTGACGGTCACGTCGGCCGTCGTGTCCAGATGGCCCTTCAGCAGGAACTCGGGGCGGACGGTGACCCGGGTGACGATCTTCACGGGGCCGTTCGAGTAGCAACCTTGCAGCGCGGTCACCGTTCCGACCACCACGATGCCCGAGCGATCCGTCAGTTCGTCCAGAGTAACGGGGACCATGAGCCCACCCCGGCCGCCCGTGTGGGAGGCGCCCGCCGTGCGCGGGGGATCGCAGGGGCCGATGGTGGGCGACTGAGCCCGGCCACCGTCAGCGCCGGCGGCCAGCGGGACAATAAGCGCGAGTACCAGAAGGCCCGCCCAGAGGACACCAAGAGGGGCGCCAGAGGGCCAACGCCAAAACCCTTTGACATGCGGCATTCTGCTAATCATTATCGCGCGGCGGGCGGGCCAGTCGCCGTTACAGGAGACGCCGCTTGGGGGCCTGCCGTTACCAGCCGCGGGCCTGAGGGTGGCTGGCTACGCCGCGCTCACCGGCGGGCGGCGGCCAGCCCAAGGCCGGGCCTCTTCCAACTGGGCGGCCAGCCGGAAAAGCGTCGCCTCGTCCCCGAATCCGGCCACGAAGTGGGTGCCCACCGGCAGCCCCTCCGCGTTCCAATACAGGGGCACCGACATCGCGGGCTGGCCCGTCGCGTTGATGAACGGGGTGAAGGGAACGTACTCCGCCGCGCGCTCGAAGCCGGCCAGGGGATTGCCGGGGGCAGGGTCGAAGTAGCCGAGAGGGACGGGAGGCGCCGCGAGGGTAGGCGTCAGCCAGATGTCATAGCGCTGGAAGAAGCCCGCAAAAGCGCGGGCCATCTGCTGCATGGCGGTGATGGCCAGGAGATACTGGGGCGCGGTGACCTCGCGGCCCCGTTGAGCCAGCGCCCGCGTTAGAGGCTCCAGCTCGTCCTCCCGGGGCTCGCGGCCCATGACCAAGGCCATGGAATCCACGCTCCAGGCACAGCCCGCGCCCCAGACGGCGGTAAAGGCCTGTATCGCAGGCTCGCTGTCCATGGGCGGCGCGGCCTCCTCCACGTGATGGCCCAGATCTTCGCATAGGGCCGCCGCATCTTTGACGGCGGCCACGCAATCAGGGTGCACCGGCACGCCGGTGGGCGCCTGCGTGGTGAAAGCGATGCGCAGCCGGCCCGGGTCGGCCCCGACCTCCTGGATGAAGGGACGGGCGGGCGGCGGCGCCCAGTAGGGGTCGCCCAAGTCCGGCCCCGCTGTGGCATCCAGAAGGGCCGCGCTGTCCCGCACCGAGCGGGTAAGGGCATGGTCGATAGCCAGTCCGTTCATGATGTCTCCCACCGCCGGACCCTGGGGCGTGCGCGCCCGGGTGGGCTTCAGCCCGAAGACGCCGCAGCACGATGCCGGGATGCGTATAGAGCCGCCGCCATCGTTTCCGTGGGCCATGGGAACGACGCCCGCGGCCACGGCGGCCGCGGAGCCGCCGCTGGAGCCCCCGGTGCTGCATCCGGTATCCCACGGGTTGCGGGCGGGGCCAAAGAGCTTCGGCTCCGTGGTAGGCACTAGGCCAAACTCCGGCGTGTTGGTCTTGCCGATGATGATGAGTCCCGCCGCCTTGTAGCGCGCCACCAGCGTGCTATCGCTGTCGGGCACGAAGTCCTTGCAGAAGGCGGACCCAGAGGTCATGCGCACGCCGGCGTAGGCGGGGCCTAGGTCCTTGAGCAGGAAGGGCACGCCGGTGAAGGGGCCTTCCGGCAGGGGACCCTGGGCGGCGCGTCGCGCCTCGTCGTACATGGGCGTGACCACGGCGTTGACGGCGCCGTTCACGCGCTCTATTCGTTCGATGGCGGCCTCGACCAGCTCGATGGGTTTCACCTGCTTCTTGCGGACTAGCTCCGCCTGGGCGGTGGCGTCCAGTTGCGCG
>DAOUAG010000190.1:0-3905 GCA_034433815.1 Dehalococcoidia bacterium
TGTGTTTCGTATCTGTTCGCCGGCAGTGTCCTCCCCGTCTTATGTTATGAAGTGGCTCTAGTATTGTCAGGCCAGGCCCTTTTGTCAAGTCTCTCACGAGGGGGATTTCGCCCTTTCTTGACGTAAACGCCTACAGAAATTTTTCCACATTCGCCTCGCTGGCCTCCCCAGTCACCATATATAACACACGGCACCCCCCGGTGTTTCAAACCGAGCGCTTGTTTTTTGCCATCGGCCCCGCGCGCTCGTGCGGAGGCTCTCGAAGCACGAGCCCGCACACAACCTGCGCTCACCCATCGAGTGCCTCAGGGTGAGCGGGAAGGGGCGCCTGGCCGTGTCCACCCCCCGCTCATGCCAAACCCCCTGCCGTCCCCGCTCGTGCTGAGGCTCTCGAAGCACGAGCGGGCCCTTGTCGCTGGCGCCAGCGCCCCGTAAGCTAAGCATCACTATGCGGCGCCTGCGTAGCTTCCGGTTCTGGGTTCCCGCCCTGGCGGTCCTGGCGGCGGCTGTCTTCCTGGCGGCCTGCGGCGGCGACGACGAGAAGACGCCCGCCGGCACGCCGACGCCGGCACCCTCGGCCACGGCGGCTCCAGCGGCGACGCCGGGGGCCCCCGCGGCCACCGAAAGCTGCAAGCCGGGCAAGGGGCCGCCCAAAGAGGGGATGGCCTCCGGCCTCGAGGGCCGCGTCACCTATGTCCGCCTGGTCTTCGGTTGCCAGCCAGACATTTACATAATGAATGCCAACGGCGACGGCGCCACCGCCCTGACCACCGACCCGGCCCTGGACGACGAGGCCGATCTCTCGCCCGACGCTAAGAAGGTGGTCTTCTTCTCCGGCCGCGAGGGCAACGCCTACATCTACGTCATGAACGCCGATGGCTCCGGCCTCACGAAACTAACCGACGGAGGCGGCGGCGACACCAGCCCCCGCTGGTCTCCCGACGGCAAACGCATAGCCTTCAGCCGCAGCGGCTCCCTCTGGGTCATGAACGCCGACGGTTCGGACCCGAAGATGATCATGCAGGCTCAAGACGCGACGACGGCCGAGCCCTGCCGGGCGGGATCCTTCGTAGGTAGCTGGTCGCCCGACGGGAAGCGCATCGTGTACTACAGTGCCGTCATCGGCTCCGGCCGCTACGCCTTCTGGATCTGCGCCATCGATGCCGACGGCAGCAACATCCAGGTGCTGGTGGACAAGCCGGAGGGCAAGCTACACGCCGAGCCCTACTGGTCGCCCGACGGCAAGAAGATCGCCTTCCGGGACGACCGCGACGGCAACTGTAGCCAGGGCGGCAATGCCTGCAACTACGAGATCTACGTTCTGGACCTGGAGACAGGGCAGGAGACCAACGTCACTAACCACCCGGCTTTAGACATCGAGCCCGCCTGGTCACCGGACGGGCAGTGGATCATGTTCGCGTCCAACCGCGATGACCCCAACTTCGACCTCTATGTGGTCCACCCCGATGGGACGGGCCTTCAGCGGGTGCTGGACGACCCCGAGTCCAAGGACAGCTACCCGAGCTGGCGCTGAGGGGTGGCGGCAGTGGCAGTGAGGCGCTTCTGGCCGCTGGGCCTCGCACTCCTGGTTGTCGTGGCGGCCTCCTGCGGTGGCGGTGGAGGCGCGGATTCGGGCTCGCCGGAGCCTTCTAGCCTGACGCAGGCCACCAGGGAGCGGGCGGGGGTCCGCTTGACGCTATCGGTGGACCGGGCGGTCTACAAGCCTGGCCAGAAGGTGAAGATACGGGCGGAGGCCGTCAACATCTCGGGCCAACCGCTGACGTACGGGGCGCAGCCTCCCGGCCAGCCCGTCTTCGCCCTGGCGGTGGTCAGCGAGATGGGGGGCCAGCAGCTTCTGAACGCTGGGGCCGAAAGCCCGGCCGCGGGGGAGGTGCTAGCGGCCGGCGCCAAGGTCAAAGCGGAAGCGGAATGGGACCAGATGGTGGTGGTGCCGGAAACGCCCGTCGCTGCGCCGCCCGGGAAGTACGCCGCGCAGGCCCAACTGGTGCTGGCGGGGCCCGAGGGCGCCGTGGTGCCTGTATCGGCGGCGGTGACCTTCCAACTCGAGGGCGGCAAGGCCATCGTGCCGCCTCAGGACGCCCTGAAGGCGGCCCTTGGCGCCGATGAGATCAAGGCCTGGTTCAAGGACAAGTCCCCGACGCCGGTCTGCGCCTACCCGGGCCGGGGCCTCTTCTTCATCGGCAACATTCAGACCGGCGCGGTCAACGAGAGTTTGGATATCGTGTACCAGGCCAATCAGGCCAACGGTTTCCCCATCTGTAGCATCCTGACCTCGGAAGAGGGCTGGTGGCTGCTCTTCTTCGGCAAGGAGGGCTCGGGCCCTCAACGCATTATGGCCTGGGTGGACATGTATACGGGGTCCGTCATCCGTACCGAACTGGGTGGTCCCACGCCCGTGCCGGCCACACCTGCGCCCACGTTGCCTTTCCCCGTACCGACGATAGGGCCCTAACTTTAGCGCTTGACGATGTAGATCGCTCCCGCGTCCGGCCGCGCGCCGCCGGGCCCGTCGGACCGTATCGCCAGCAGCACCAGCTCCGGCGGGCCATCGCCGTCGAGGTCTCCAGATGTGAGGGCGGCGCCCAACTGGTCGTCGGGCTGCGCGCCGTATATCGCCAGTCGTACCGCGGCGTCGAGGGCTCGCGTGGGTCCCTCGAGGGACGTCGCGTCGATGAGGAAGGCTTCGCCCGCGTCCGGACGGTCATTGCGGGGACCGTCACCGAAGCCGGAGCCGATGAACAGCTCGCGCCGGCCGTCGCCGTCGGTATCCACCGTGGCCAGCCCGTAGGCCAGCATATCGGCCCCGTCGTTGCCGTAGATGTAGATCCCTTCGTCTTTGAGGAAATCGATGGTCTTCGGGAGGTCACGTCCGCCCGGGATGACGTGCACCTCGCCGGCCTCCCCGGTCCGGTTGCCGGGTCCGTCCGCGCCGCGGGCCGTGATCAGCAGGTCGTCGATTCCGTCGCCGGTCACGTCCGCCGACCCGATGTTGAAGCCAATAGTGTCGTTCATATCGGCCCCGAATACGGACAGATCGGCCTGCCCGGCGCCGATGTCCACCACGCCGCCCAGGTCCTTCCGCCCGAAGACGACGTGCACCTCCGCCGCCACCGAGCGGTCGTTATTAGGGCCGTCCGCCGCCTCAGCCGTGATGATCACGTCGGCGATGCCGTCGGCGTTGATGTCACCGGCGGCCACGTTATCGCCTAGCTCGTCGGGGTGGGGCTGGTCGTTGTCGCCGTAGACCGCCAGGCTGTACTCCTTGGCGGCCATATCCCGCGTCCCGGCCAGGTCCCGCCCGCCGAAGACAACGTAGGCTGCCCCCGCGGCGGCTCCGGACCGGGGCATGCCGGGCGGGCGGTGGGCGAAGGTGGCCCCGATGATGATGTCCGCGACGCCATCGCCGTTGACGTCCCCGGCGGCCGAAGAATCGCCAAAGAAGGAGGATCCCTCGGGCCCCAGCAGCGTCACATCGGCCTTGGCTGTCGATAGATCGATGACAGGGGGTAGGTCCTTGCGCCCGTAGACGACGTAGACGGCGCCGGCCTGAGCCCGGTTATCGGTGCGAAGGACGAAGGGCGCTCCCAGTACGATATCCGCCAGTCCATCGCCATTCACGTCGGCCAGCGTCCCCGACATGCCGAGCTGGTCGTTGCGGGAGGCACCGTACACCGTGACGTCTGCGGCGCCGGCGCGGAGGTCCAGCTCTGCCGGCCATTCGCGGCGCCCATAGATGACGTAGGCTTCGCCGCTGTCCTGGCGAGTATTGTCCGGCCCATCGCCGAACCGGGCGCCGATGAGGAGATCGGCGAGGCCATCGCCGTTGACGTCGCCCGTGGTGAGCAGCGGCATGTCGTTCAAGTAATCGCCGCTGTCGGAGCCCC
>DAOUAG010000191.1:0-5767 GCA_034433815.1 Dehalococcoidia bacterium
TTAAGGGGCGCGCAGACCATGTGGTAGCGTCCCTGGGAAACGCGTCGCAGATCCAGACCTTCTACCACCACTACCCCCGCTCCCAGGAGGATCTTGTGCACGGGGTGTCCGGGAGCGCGGAAGCGCTCGATGGAGAGATAGTCTATGCCCACCAGACAGAAGCGGCGCTCTACCAGCCAGCGAGCAGCGTCCTCAGCGAGGGCGATGAAGCCGGTGTGGAATTCGCCATCGTCCCACAGGCGGCCGTTGGGAGTCTTCAGAAGGAGACGTGGCGTATCGCCGGGAATTCCCGCGGCTTCGAGGCTAGCGGCGGATATGTGCTCCCGGCCAGCGTATTCGAAGACGTACGCTGGACCGCACAGGGCCTCCAAGGGGATTTGGTCGACGGTGGCCTGGCCGTCCAAGAAGTGGTGCGGAGCATCGACATGGGTGCCTGTGTGGGAACCGAGGGCCAGGGCGCTGAGGTTAACTTCAGCACCGGCCGAGATACGGGAGGTAAACTCCAGCCTGGGGCCTGGCTCCCCGGCGTAGGTTACCATGCCCTCGCGGATCGGCACCGAGACATCGTAGAGCGCCAAGACGACCTCCCGCATGCGAACTAGGGGCTGTTGGAGATGGAAAAAAAGACGCTTCCCGGGCGCTCCGCTGCCGAGTCCTTCAACTCGAGGTCTCTGCCGGGCTTCGGGTCGCCCCTGGGCTCCGGCGAGTCCCTTCGTCTCCGGCCGGTGACGGCTCGCTCGGGAAGCAACATAAGTCTCTCGTACTGGCTCTAGGATGTCAAATCCAAAGAAAAGCCATATGGGCCAGCCTTGGCGTCCCTGCGCTAAGTGGCCTCGCGCATTCTGGCTCGATCGCTCCTGCACGGCCCAATTCGTGGTGCTGACGCTAGCGCGCCGCTAGGGCAGCAGTTCATGCTTCAGTATGCCGATGAATTCGAGGTTGCGGAAGCGCTGCCTGAAGTCGAGGCCGTAGCCCACGACGAACTCATCCGGGATCTCGAACCCTACGTAGTCCAGGGGCACGTTGACGATGCGCCGGGCTCGTTTGTCTAGGAGGGCACATACCTTGATGGAGGCGGGGCGTTTGGTATTGAGGTACTCGATGATGTGGTTGAGGGTCATGCCAGTATCGACGATGTCTTCGACCAGGATGACATCCTTACCCTTGATGTTCTCGTCGAGGTCCTTGAGAATGCGGACGGCCGAAGCGCCGTTGCCGTCGTAGGAAGAGATGGCCATGAGGTCCATGGAACAAGGGACGGTGATGTGGCGCATGAGGTCGGCCATGAAACAGATGACCCCCCGCAGCACGCCTATGAGCACGGGCTCCTTGCCAGCGTAGTCGCGGCTGAGCTGGGCTCCCAACTGGGCTACCCGCTTTTGCAGCTTGGCCGCTGGGATGAGTACCTTCGATATGTCCGGTATCTGGTCCGGCGTTAGGGGCCCGTAGCCGTATTTGGCCAATAGGCGCAAGTAGTCACGCCTCTTGAGGAGGATAATGTTGATCTCCGGATAGAGCTCCTTCAGGAGCCTCATCTTCCGGTCTTTTTCGGCCGTGAGGCCCGGCTTCATGGTCGTCAGTTCGACGTAGAGGTTAAAATCGGGCAGATAAAAGTCAGGCGTAAAGGCCTCCGTAACGTGCCCGTACTCCCAACGCAGCGGGAAAGAGCGGGGCTCGTACTGCCAGTCGATGCCGTAGAAGTCCAGAATCCTCGCGAATTCGTACTCCGCGTTGTGGGCGAAGGGCGGTGGCACTTCCGTGGGAGCGCCCGTAACGGGGATGCGCGCCCTGGGCGGTACGGTGCCAGGCGCCATCTTCGGCTTCTGGGCGGGCGTCTCGATTGCGGTCGCCGCCGGCCTTCGCGGCCCGCGCCGCTGGCCTCTGGTTTTTGGATGCTCTTGCGCCTCTACCTCTGGCGCGGGCGCCTCCGACTGAACCTGGGGCTGGGATGCTGCACGCCGTCGGCGAGAACGCGCACGCTGCGTGCCCTTTTCAGGGGCGGGCTCCTCCAACGGCTGGACCGCTTGTTGCTGATCGGGTGATTGCTCGACATCGGCGGCGGACGGAGTCTTGCGGCGGTGCTTGCGCCCACCGCGGCTGCCGCGCCGGCGTTTGGCTGTTTGGGAAGGCTCTGCAGCCGGCTCGGCGCTGGCTGATGGAGCATCCGGCGTCTCCCCGCTTGCCGTGACGGAGCGGCGTTCCACCCGAGAGTCCGTCTCCCGAGTCGCAAGCTCCGCCGCCGGCGATTCTGGCTGCTCCGCCTTGCGCTGACGTCTGCCGCCGCGGCTCCGCCGGTGGGACGGCGACGGAGCCGGCGTGGAAGAATGAGCAGGGGGATCTTCTGGCGGACAGGCGGGGGGTGCGGCAAGAGCGGACTTCCGGCGGCTGCGGACAGTGCCACGGGCGGAGGAGATGGCCTCCGCCACTACGCCTAACAAGTCTTTGGCCACTGCCATCCGCTCACATTTTATCCCAGTAGACGCCAAAGGGCTATGGCTCCTTCGCAGAAGTTATCAACATATGTTAAAAAGTGCGCAGGGCCTGTTAACCTGTCTCCAAGCTGGAGGAAGGGGATCGCCCGCTTTTCGAGCGGAGAGATGGTGCTGAAACGCCGGGTTGAAGGGCGAAGACCGAGGTACGTATGCTGAAGCCCCGAGAACGTCGAGGGAGGGATAGGCAGGTCGCATGCCTTTTGTGGAAGTAGTCGGCGGGCGCATCTACTACGAGGAGCACGGGAAGGGGTTCCCTGTCGTGTTAGCGCACGGGGCCGGCGGCAACCACCTGAGCTGGTGGCAGCAGGTGCCGGAGCTCTCGCGCCACTATCGTTGCATCACGTTCGATCACCGCGGGTGGGGGCTCTCGGAGGACAGCGACGGGCGGGGCCCGGAGGCGTTTCCGGAGGACTTGCTGGCGCTGACGGATCGGTTGGCCCTATCCGAGATGTTCCTGGTGGGCCAATCGATGGGTGGCCTAACGTGCCTCATGTACGCGCTAAGAAACCCGGGCCGGGTGCGCGGCCTGGTGATGGCCAATAGCTTCGCCGGCATGCGCCGCGAGGTGTGGTTGGCCTGCGGCGAGGATCTGCGGACGGAGGCGCGCGAGATATGGGAGCGGAGGCGCTCCGATGGAGTGCGGCGCGCTCTGGCGCCCGACTTCAGCCGGCGGCACCGGAGTCTCGCCTTCCTGTATAGGGAGATACGGACCCTGAACGAGGCGCGGAATGGCCGCCCCGCCATTGAATCGCAGACGCTGAGGATGCGGGCGCTGGAGCGTTCGGGGGTGACTTCAGCCACACGGGAGGAGCTTCGACGCTTCGACGTGCCGGTGCTCTTCATCGGTGGCGAACATGACGAGGTGATGCCGCCCGCGCTGATGAGGGTTGCGGCGTCATTGCTCCCGCAGGCACAGGTCGTCATCGTGCCTGGTGCCGGGCATTCCGTGTACTTCGAACAGGCGGAGACTTTCAACCACCTGGTGCTGGAGTTCTTTGGCGCCTGTGTGGCCGAAAGCGCACCTGGCCGTGAAGCCTCCCATGGGCGATAATGGCGGTCAAGGATGGGAGGGAGGCAAATCCCGGCGCGGGAATCGCAGGACCGTGCTTACTTGCCACGGTTCCGCAACGTGGAGGCCTACGTGCAACAGGAGAAGATACGAACCATTCACTTCGGGGTGGGCGCCATAGGCGCCGAGGTGGTCCGAGCGGTCCTGGCCTCACCGGAGATCGAGATCGCCGGGGCGATCGATGCTAGCCCGGCGAAAGCCGGTCGCGATCTAGGAGAGGCCGCTGGCGCCGGACGCAACCTGGGCATCACCGTACACTTCGAAGCCGGTCCGCTACTAAGGGACGTTTACGCCGACGTCGTGGTGCATACGACGGGCTCCTCGCTGACCGAGGTCTATCCTCAGATCATGGCCTGCATCGAGGCCGAGAAGAGCGTCATCTCTAGCTGCGAGGAGCTGGCATTCCCTTGGGCCCGCTACCCTGAGATAGCCCAGCGTCTGCACCAGCGGGCGCGGGAGACAGGGGTGCGAGTGCTAGGGACGGGGGTGAACCCCGGCTTCGTGATGGACTTGCTGCCCCTGGTGCTGGCCACAGCGTCACGGCAGGTGAGGTCCGTGCGGGTAGAAAGGGTTGTCGACACGGCAACCAGGCGCATCCAGTTGCAGCGGAAGACGGGCGCCGGGCTCAGCGTTAAGGGCTTCCAACAGGGCGCTTCCGCCGGCAGCATCGGACACGTCGGGCTGCGGGAGTCGGTCTTCATGATCGCCGATACCCTGGGCTGGGTGCTGGACGATGTGGCCGAGGAGATAGAGCCGGTAACGGCCAAGGAACGCATGCGCACGGAGTACTTCTCCATCGAAAAGGGCTACGTGTCAGGGCTGAGGCAGGTGGCGCGCGGGTTGATGGCCGGCAAGGAGGTGATACGGCTGGATCTGGAGATGTCCCTCGGCGCAACAGATCCCCACGATAGCATCGAACTGGACGGGGTGCCGCCGCTGCGGGTGGTGGTGCCCGGTGGCATACCCGGCGACCTGGCGACGGCCGCCATCATCGCCAACTGCATCCCAGCCATGGCCCGCAGTCGGAGCACCGGTCTGCTGACGATGCGCGACCTGCCAGCGGCGCCCTACTTCCGGCCGGCGGTGCGACAGCGGGAGGAGGCGCCTTGACCATACTGGACACCTTTGTCAAGCGCCACAGCGGTTCGGCAAAGCTTTACCAAGAGTCCCAGCGAATCTTTCCCTCCGGCGTTACCCACGATATCCGCTATCTTCAGCCCTTTCCGATTTTCGTAGAGAGAGCGGAAGGCAGCCGCAAGTGGGACGTGGACGGCAACGAATACGTCGATTACGTGATGGGCCACGGGGCTCTCTTTCTCGGGCACGCCCATCCTGTCATCACCAAGGCGGTTACCGAGCAGGCGCAGAAGGGCACCCATTATGGCGCGAATCATCGCTTGGAGCTCGAGTGGGGCCAGTTGGTGAAGGATCTGGTGCCGAGCGCCGAGGAGGTGCACTTCACCAGCTCCGGCACTGAAGCGACCCTCATGGCCATCCGCCTTGCCCGCGCCTACACCGGTCGGGACAAGGTCATCAAGTTCCACCAGCACTTCCACGGCTGGCACGACGCCGTGGTAGGGGCCTGTCCCCCTGAGTCGCCTTCGCCCCAGGCCCCCGGGGTGCCGGCCGCCGTTTCCGCCAACACGGTTTGCTTGCCCCAGGGCGATGCTTCTGCCCTGCGCGCTCGCCTGGCCGAGGGGGACGTGGCCGCTGTCATCGTGGAGCCTACCGGCGCCTCCTGGGGCACGTTGCCGTTGGAGCCGCGCTTCCTTCTTGAGCTAAGGGATGCCGCATCCCGCTATGGAGCTGTCCTGATCTTCGACGAAGTGGTCACGGGCTTCCGCGTGGCCCCAGGCGGCGCGCAAGAGCGCTATGGGGTCCGGCCAGACTTGACGACGTTGGCCAAGATCCTGGCTGGGGGCTTGCCAGGAGGAGCGGTGGCGGGCCGCGCGGACATCATCTCTCTATTAGAGTTCCGGGACGATTCAGACTGGAACGTGCAGCGACGAGTTGCGCACCCCGGCACGTTCAACGCTAACCCCCTATCGGCCGCAGCCGGGAGCGCGATGTTGGCTCTGGTCAAAGGGGGAGCCCTCCACGCCCACGCCGATGGGCTCAATGCACGCCTTATAAAAGGCCTGAACGATGTCCTGGAGAGGATGGGCGTCCCAGGCTGCGCATATGGGCTCGCCTCGTACTTCCATAT
>DAOUAG010000192.1:0-1966 GCA_034433815.1 Dehalococcoidia bacterium
GAGGCGCTTCCTTCCGCTCGCCTGCGTACTGCCGGCGCGCTATCCGGATGTAGGAACGGCCGCGGCCCTTCCCTTCCAATCCTTATCTCATCCCCAGCTTCATGTTACCAAGCCGAAGCCTAGGCTAGCACGCAGGGGACGTCCTTCGCCAGGCGCTCAGCCTCCTATCGGGATCATCAGGATCTGGCCAGGATAGACAGATTCGCCTGGTTTCAGGTCGTTCAGCTCCCGGATGGCGTCCACCGAAACCCCGAACTTCGCCGCGATGGTGCCGAGGGTATCGCCCTCTTTGACGGTGTAGTAGTAGACCGCAGGCGTCGAACCGCCAGGCGGGCCAGGCGCTGGCGTCTTGGTTGCGGCCGGGGCCTCCGTGGCTTCCGGTGTTGGGCTGGGCGCTGGCGAGCCGGTGCGCACGGGGAACACTGGTGGCTTCGGCGTCGGCTCCGGCGTCTCCCCGGGCGCGGGCGTGGGCGACGCGGATGGCGCGCGGCAGGCCCCGGGCTTGGACGGCCGCTCACCCGCCTTGAACACCTCTTTCTTACCGCCACAGTCCACCGTCACAATGCTGGACGGCACGTCGAAGGGCCTGGGGGGCAGCTGCAGGTACTCCAAGGCGGCCCGGGTGAACTGCTTCCACATGGGCCCTGTGCCGGCGGAGCTGAAGGTGCCGGGGGCCATAGGAGTGTTGTCCGCGTTGCCCATCCAGACCCCCACGGCCAGATCCGGCGTGTAACCCATCACGACACCATCGCGGAACTCCTCGCTCGTCCCCGTCTTGGTGGCCGCCGGCCGGTCGATGGTCAACCGGCTCCAGTTGATAGCGTCCTTCGAGAGGATATCGGTGATCATATAGACGTAGGCCGGATCGAACACCTGGCGCTCTTCCGGAGCGGAATACTGGTAGAGCACGTTGCCCGAGGCGTCCTCGATCTTCAGCACAGCCACCGGGTCCAGCTCCCGATAGCCGTCCGGCAGATCCTCCACCGTGGGACGGCCCTTCATCACGCCGTTGTTGGCCAAGGTGGCGAAAGCGAAGGTCATGTCCAGAAGCTGGACCTCGCAGGCGCCCAGCGTGATGGTAGGCCCGCAATCGCTCTGACGCAGGTCCGTGATGCCCAGGCGGTGGGCCGTGTTCCTCATGTCGTCTATGCCCACCTCCATCACCGTCCGCACAGCAGTGGTGTTGACGGACTCGGCTAGCGCCTTGCGGACCGTTATGTTCCCCATATGGCTGTAGTTCCAGTTGTTCACCTGCTTCTTCTGGCCGCCCACGTCCAGATATAGGGGCTCGTCCTGGACGAAGGTGGAGGGCACCCACCCCTTCTCGAAGGCCGTGAGATAGGTGAAGACCTTCATGGTAGAGCCGTGGGATTGGAGAGACCGCGCTATGTCTACCTCGCCAGCGATGTCGGCCCGGAAGTAGTTCCGGCTGCCCACGTAGGCCAAGATCTCACCAGTTCCCGGGCGTATGGCCACCAACGAGCCGTCGTGGCCGCCGTAGCGCTCCTCATTGGCGGCGATCTGCTCCTCGACCGTTTGCTCCGCGATCTGCTGTAGCCCCAGGTCGAGCGACGTCGTGATGCGGAGGCCGCCCCGCTCCACCACCTTGTTGCAGGGAAGGCCGCCCGGGGGGTCGAATAGGCCGCGGGAGCACATCTTCTTGACCTGGTCCTCAACGTAGAAGACGAAATGGGGCGCCTTAATATCGAGGGTGCTCTCCACGTAGTTCAGGGGCTCGTCCCTAGCAGCGTTGATCTCCTCCGCCGTCAGATGCAGGAGGGGCTTGGTGGGGTCCCGGGGGTCTGGGATCTTGTTGATCTCATCGAGGTGCTTGATCATCAGGTCCAGCACCTCCAACTGGCGGGCCTTCGCCCGCTCCCGGTGCTCGGGGATCGCCGGGGTGTAGAGCCCCGGAGCCTGGGGCAGGCCGGCCAAGAGGGCCGCCTCCGCCAGGGTCAGGTCCTTG
>DAOUAG010000193.1:0-4764 GCA_034433815.1 Dehalococcoidia bacterium
CCGTACTGGGTCCGCTCCAGTTGCTTCTCCAGCTGGTCCAACCCCTGGAGGTTTTCCATAAGCCTCATGGCCTGGAGAAGGTCCAGCTCCTCGTCGCCCCGGAAGGGGTACTGGTTGTGATCCCGCACGGGGGAGAGGATGTCCAGGTTAATGGCCAGCTCGCTCAGCTCGCGCTGAAGCTCAGGATCGCCAATCTTGTCCATGAGGAGGTCCTGGAGTTGGCGGCGCATGTCAGCGGGCAGGCTGTCCAGGAGGCTCTGCATAGCGGCGATGCCTGCCTGCATCTGTTCGATGAGATCGTCCAGGCTTTGGGGCGGGTTAGGGCCAAAGAGGTCACCATATTTCTGCATGAACGACTCGAAGTCGGGCTGGCCTCCTGCCATCTTCTCCGACAGCATCTGGTTCAGCTCCCGCAGCATTTCTTTCATGCGGGCCATGTCTTCCGGGCTCATGTTGGCGATCTGGTTGTAGAGGTCCTTGAAGAAGGAGTCCATGATCGCCTTCTTCAGCATCTCCATGAGCTCCTGGAACTTGGCCGCCGCTTCGGGATCCATGAACTCGTACTCTTGCAGGCCTTTAACCCGTCCTCCGGCGTCCTCCGGGAGGTTCTGCAGGAAGTTCTTACGCTTTTCGACGATGTTCTTCAGGGTCTCGGCCATGCGGCGCTCTTCCTCTGCCGATGGCTCCTGGCCGGCTGTCTTGAAGGCGTCCTCGAAGGCCTTCAGGGGGCTTTCGCCGCCCTGGAGCCTTTGGTTCGCCTCCGCCAGGCGGCGGTCCAGGGTTTCGTTCTCCAGCGACAGGATCTCGTCCAGACGTTTCTTGATGTCTTCGAACACTGACGAGAGGTTGTACCGCTCCAGCATCTGCCGCCGTTGCTGCCGCAGCTGTTGGAGGAGGTCCCGCAGCCCCTGCATGCGCTGGCCCAGGGGGTTGCGCATGCCGCGTTGCAGAAGGTTGCGCAGGGCGTGTTGGAGGTCCCCGAAGTTCATCAGGTCGTCGGTGATGCCGCCCAGGATGTCGTCGGGGTCCAGAGGGCCGATCTCTTGCGTCCCGTCCCACTCGGAGTAGCGATACCAGAAGGGCATGGCGATAGCCTCGTGAGGCCATTATACGACAGGCGGTGCGCTAACCGGGGAAGATGCGGCAAGGCGGCCGGCGAACGCCCTTGTCCGGGACACGATGATTACGGGAAAATGCCAGGTACAGGAGGGAGTATGCCCTACGAATCTGTTAACGGCGTCAGCCTGTACTACGAGGTCCACGGCAGTTCGGGCGACCCGCTGGTGCTAGTGCACGGCTACACGGGCGATATCACGGACTGGCGCCACCAGATTCCCGTCTTCTCGCGTTCGCACAGGGTGCTTGTTTTCGACAACCGGGGGCACGGGCGTTCCGAAGCGCCGCCGGACCGCGACGCCTACACGATGGAGGAGATGGCGCGGGACGTACAGCTGTTGACGAAGAAGTTGGGTTTCGAGCGTTTTCATCTGTTGGGGCACTCCATGGGCGGCGCGATAGTCCAGGAGGTGGCGCTGGAAAGCCCCGAGCGCCTTCTCTCCCTTACGTTGCACGACACAGCGGACGGTTTTGCGGGCGCCTTCGCGAACCCCGCCATCGTGGCCTGGCGCGATTGGCGGTTCAGGGTGGCTGAGGAGCGGGGGATGGCCGCCGTGGCCGAGATCGAGCCTCCGATCCCGCCGCCGCCGCATATGCCCAAGGAGCGGCTGGAGGAGATGAAGCAACGGCTGGCCCGGATGTCTGTGGATGCCTTCATAGGCGCCTGGAACGGCCTCACCCAGTGGCGCGGGACCCGGGACCGGGCGCACCAGATTGGCCTGCCGACGCTGGTCATCTGGGGTGACCTAGACACGCCCTTCATCATCGAAGGCTGCGAGCGTCTAGTGAAAGCGATCCCCAAGGCCGAGCCGGCGGTGATCCCGGAGTGCGGCCATTCGCCGCAGTACGAGCGCCCGCCGCTGTTCAACGCGGCGCTGGCGGGTTTTCTGGAGCGCGTGGCCGGCTAGCGCTGCGGCTTCTCTTACCCCCGGTACTGGTAGCGGCCAGCCACTTTGTCCTTGTTGAGCCGCTTGTTCAGGTGCAGGCCCTCCAAAACGAACTCGACCGCGGAGGCGACCAACGGGGCGCTGGCGCCAGCGTCGAGCTTCTGGACGGCCTCGGCCAAGCCGTCGATCTGCTTGACGAGCTTCTGGTACTCTGCCGATGGCGTGATGTCCGAGACCTCGACGCTGTAACCAGCCTTGAACCTGGCGACGACCGGTTCCAACTCACCTAGGCTGAAGTAGTGGTTGAAGACGGTCAGGACGGCGCCCTGGATGAGTCGCTCGATGATCTGCTCCTCTCGCCCCTCATCCACCGTCTCGAACTCCAGCTTGCCGGTGAGGGCCGGCAGGACGTAAGGCAGGTCGCTGACCCGCGGAACGACCTCCTTCTCCCGTAACCGGATGGCCCGGCGCAGAGCGTTGGCCAGGAGCGCCTCGTAATCGGCGATGGAGGCGCGGACGGAGACGCCGGAGCGCTGGTTGATGTCGGGGCTGCGACGGGCCAGGCGGGTGATTTCGGCCACGATCTCCTTCATGTAATGCGGGACGTTGACGGGCCTGTCGCCGTCCTCCTCGAAATGAGCCCGCTCCTGCTCCATGATGGCGATCTCGTACTCCACGTTGCGGGGGTAGTGGGTACGGATCTGGGCGCCGTAACGGTCCTTTAGGGGCGTGATGATGCGCCCGCGGTTGGTGTAGTCCTCCGGGTTGGCGGAGGCCACCACGAAGACGTCTAAGGGCATGCGAATGCGATAGCCGCGGATCTGGATGTCCCGCTCTTCCATGATGTTGAGAAGTCCCACCTGGATGCGCTCCGCCAGGTCCGGCAGCTCGTTGATGCAGAAGATGCCCCTGTTATGGCGCGGGATCAAGCCGTAGTGGATGGTCAGCTCGTCTGACAGATAGCGGCCTTCGGCCACCTTGATGGGGTCCACCTCGCCGATGAGGTCGGCTATGGTGATGTCTGGCGTGGCCAACTTCTCTCCGTAGCGGCGGTCCCGGCCGATCCATTCGATCTCGGCCTCTTCGCCCTCAGCAGCGACAAGATCGCGGCAACGCTTGCAGATGGGATCAAAGGGGTTGTCGTTAATCTCGCAGCCCGCGATGGCTGGGATCTCCTCGTCCAAAAGGTTCACCAGCGAACGGATCAGCCTGGACTTAGCCTGGCCCCGTTCCCCCAGGAAGATGATGTCTTGACCCGAGAGGATGGCGTTCTCCAGATGGGGGAGCACTGTATCCTCGTAGCCGATGATGCCCGGGAAATGCTCCTCTCCCCGCTCGATGCGGCGCACCAGGTTACGCCGCATCTCCTGCTTGACCGTAACCGGCTTGTATCCGGAGAGCCGCAGCTCTCTGATGGTTCTCGGCTTCTGGTTTCCCACGTTGTCCTCGCCTTCCGCTACCCTGTACCGGCAGATAGGAAGCGCGCCACCTCGTCTCTTTCGAACCGGGGGACGGGCTTCTTCTGGCCGTTGCATTCTATTATAACTCCCTCCCCTGGGCGGGTGAGGGTGCCGATGCGCGCGGCGCTGGCGCCTTCGGCCTCTATAGCAGAGATGGCCCCGGCGCAGTCCTCCTCGGCCACCGCGAGCAACAGAGCGCCGGAGGCCAGGAGGCCCAAGGGGTCGAGCCCGGCCAGCTCGCAGATGATACGAGTGTGGTGCAGGATCGGGATCGCTTCCCCTTGCACTACCATTCCCACCCCGGCGGCCTCGGCCATCTCGTAGAGGGCCGTGGCCAGGCCGCCCTCCGTCGGGTCGTGCATGGCGTGGACTGGCACGGCACGGGTGGCCGCTGCGGCCTCTTGGACGATGCTGATGCCAGGCCGCGCGATGTACTCACGGGCCTCTCGCAGCTCTCGCTCGCCCAGCCCCAGGGCCAGCAGACGGTCGCCGGCCTCCCGGGCGAGGACGCTGGTGCCTTCGATAGCGATGCCTTTGGTGAGGATGAGGGCATCGCCGGGCTGCGCTCCCGCCGGGGTCACCAGGCCGCCGCGACGGGCCTCGCCCAGCAAAGCGCCGGCGACGATAGGGCGGCCGAGGCCGTAGGTGATCTCGGTATGGCCGCCGATAAGCTCGATGCCGAGGGAGTCGCACGTCTCCAGTATCTGGTCGAAGATCGCCTCGGCCAGTTCGGGGGTAGAGCCCTCAGGCAGGAGGACTGTCGCCATGAACCAGGCCGGCCGGGCTCCCATGCAGGCCACGTCGTTGGCGTTGATGTGCACAGCGTACTGGCCGATGAGGTCCGTGGCGAAGGTGATGGGGTCTGCCTTGGCCACCAGAAGGTTCGGACCGCCGGTATCGATGACGGCGGCGTCGCGGCCGATGCCGGGGCCTAGAACGACCCGAGGGTCCCGGCCCGAAATCTTGCCCAGAAGGCGCGCCAACAGCTCGTTAGGAAGCTTGCCGGCCCGCAGCTCACCCATCGGTGGCATGGTGAAGGAAATGATGGGCCGGGGCACACCCTCTGTCAACTCGCCTGGCCCCTGTCGGGAGTTTATACTGGGAGCAAAGGATGGCTGGTTAGAGAGAGGTTTGGGCGCCGCTGCTAGGCATAGAAGACGCCCTGATAGACTTCGCGCGTAGCGTCTACGACGCCATCAGTTGGCCAGGCGTCGTGATCCTGATGGCCATCGAGAGCGCCTGCGTTCCCTTCCCCAGCGAGGTCATCATGCCCCTGGCGGGCTGGTTCCTGATCAAGGACC
>DAOUAG010000194.1:0-4840 GCA_034433815.1 Dehalococcoidia bacterium
ACGATCCGCCGGTGGGGGGGCTCCGGCAGGAGGCCGTCCTCTAAGGGAGGATGGCCGTGCTCGGCTTCGAAAGCTTTCTCTGCCATCCGATATCAGTATGCCCCAGTATACGTCCGCTGGCCCAAGGCCGTGCGGTTCACCCCCGGGCCGCGCCGGGGCCCGTGCTAAAATCATTCTCGCCATGCGCTACCACATTTGGACTGAAGGCTGCCAGATGAACGAGGCCGATTCCCAGAAGCTGGCGGCCGGCCTCGCTAAGCTCGGTTGGGAGCCGGTGCCGCGGGCGACGGAAGCGGACCTGGCTGTGGTGAACACCTGCGTCGTCCGTCAGAAGGCGGAGGACAGGGCGGTGAGCTATCTCGGCTACCTGCGCAAGCTCAAGGAGAGGCGCGGCGCTCTTCGCATCGCCGTGATGGGCTGCATGGTTGGCCCGCGGACGGACGATCTGAGGGCGCGCTTCCCCTTTGTGGACGTCTGGGCGCAGCCCCAGGCCTTCGACGCCATCCTGCGGCACCTGGTGCCCGATGCGGAGTTGGGCGGCGAGTTCTGGCCCGACACCTTCCCCGAGCCGGAGGGCCCGACCGCCTTCGTGCCGGTGATCCACGGCTGCAACAAGTTCTGCACCTACTGCATCGTCCCCTACCGCCGGGGCCGCGAGCGTTCGCGCCCGGTTCCAGAGGTTGTGCGAGAGGTGGAGGCGCTTTGCGCCAAGGGCGTGCGGGAGGTCACCCTCCTGGGCCAGACGGTGGAGGCTTACGGCAAGGACCTGCCGCCGGCTGAAACGGGCGCCCGGCCTGACCTGGCAGACCTCTTCTCGGCCGTGCACGGTGTTCCGGGCCTGCTGCGCATCAGATTCCTCACCTCCTACCCGGCCGACATGACGGAGCGAATCGTGGCCGCCGTGGCTAGCCTGCCCAAGGTATGCGAGCACTTCAACATCCCCCTTCAGTCGGGGGACGACGATATCCTCCGCCTCATGCGCCGCGGCTACACCGTGGGCCAGTACCTTGAGTGCGTGGATATGATCCGCCGTCGGGTCCCCGAAGCCTCCCTGAGCACCGACGTCATCGTCGGCTTCTGCGGCGAGACGGAGGAGCAGTTCCTTCACACGGTGGACGTCCTCGAGTCCGTGCGATTCGACAAGGTACACGTCGCGGCGTACTCGCCGCGGCCGGGCACCATCGCCTGGCGCCAACTGCAGGATTCGGTGCCGCAGGACGAGAAGATGCGCCGGCTCCACGCCGTGGAGGCGTTGCAAGAGCGGATCGCCAGCGAGATCAACGCAGCGCTGGTGGGCAGCGTCCAGGAGGTGCTGGTCGAAGGCAGCCAGCAGGCGCCCGATGGAGCGCTAGTCTTCACGGGGCGCAACCGCGCCAACAAACTGGTGCACTTCCGGAGCCCAGCACCGGCCAGGGACGGGGCAGCCGCCGCCCCGTTGCCCGCCCCTGGTGATCTCGTGCAAGTGCGCATCCAACGGGCCACCGCCTGGTCGCTACAAGGCGAGATGGCGTTGCCCGTGCCCGCCTAGGGGGCGGCCGCCATGCCAGCGGAGTCCCCGGTCGCGCGCCGGCAGCCCTCAGCTACCCCCCTCCCAGGGAGGCCGGTGGCCGTACTGGTCGTCATCTTCACGGTCGATGCCGGAGAGCTCCACGTGCTTCTGATCCGGCGCAGCGCCGATCCGTTCAAGGGCTCTTGGTCGCTGCCCGGAGGTCTCCTCAACCGCGGCGAGTCGCCCGACGACGCCGCCGTGCGCAAACTTGATGAAGAGACGGGAGTCACAGACGTCTTCCTCGAGCAGTTGTACACGTTCTTCGATCTAGACGGCCGCGGTTCCATCGCCATCGCCTACTTCGCGCTGGTCGACATCCACCGGACGCACCTTGCGCAGCGGCGAGAGTGGCCGCCGGCCTGGTTCCCGGTCGCCGCGGCTCCGCCCTTGGCCTTTCGCAACGAGGTGGTGGTGGACTACGCTCTGCGGCGCCTGCGGGCTAAGCTGGAGTACTCCAACGTTGCCTATTCCCTGTTGCCGGCGGAGTTCACGCTGTCCCAGTTGCAGCGCACCTACGAGGCGATCCTGGCGCGGCCCCTGGACAAGCGGAACTTCCGCAAGCGGGTTCTTTCGCTAAAGTTAGTGGAACCTACAGGCCGGCGGGCCAGCGAGGGGCGGCACCGGCCCGCCCAGCTCTACCGGTTTCGGGAGCGCCACCCGGTAGTCTTCTGATGGTGCTCGGAGCACCCTTAGGCGGCCTAGCCCTTTCCGGCAAGCCGCCTCTACAATGACGCCAGAGGAGGAAGAGCGCCTGTGCGGATGATCCTTCTGATGGCGGCCGTGTTGGCCGTCTTTCTGGTAGTCGCCTGCGGCGGGAAGACCGCTGTGTCCACACCTGAGTATCTGCGCGCCGTCGACATCGTGCTGGGCGATGCGCAGCAGCGTTCGCCCCAGCTCCCGCCTGAAGAATCGCAGAAGTACATGGTGGACAGAGAGTTCACCATCAAGAAGCTGAAGAACGATATCGAGACTCTGGAGGATACCATCGCCCGACTCAACCGCCTGGAGCCGCCGCCGGAGGCCGCCCGTGACCACGAGGCGCTAATCAGCAATGCTCAGGGTCTCATCCGCGTCTACCAGGACCTAAAGGCGAAAGTAGAGGCGGCCCGCACGCCAGAAGAGCTGCAAGCCGTAAGGGATGCCCTACCAATCCCTGAAGGCGTAGAGGCTGGTAAGGGGTTCAAGGACGCCTGCCAGAGGCTCCAGTTCCTGGCCATGGATCTAAGCCTCAACATCGATCTCTCCTGCGACAAGTTCTGAGCGGGACGCGACGCGTGGGCTGTGCTATGATGCCGGCAAAGCTCGCCGGAGGCCCCGGCTGGTAGGAGGCTTATTATGATCGCTCGCACAATGGGCGCCCTGGCGGGCGTGATATCGATGGCGCTCGTGGCCGCCGCTGCTTGCGGCGGCGGAGGGGGCGGCAGCGCGCTAACCCTCGAGGAGTACTTCCAGCAGATGGAGACCATCGCTGGGGACCTGGATCAGAGGTCCAACGAACTCGCCGACCGTTATGACCAAGACGTGAACAACGCGGCCAATGAGGAAGAAGTCCTGAAGCTGACGGTCCAGTTCTTCGAAGACGGCGCCGCTGCGACCCGAAGCGCACTGGACAGGGTGGAGAAACTCAAGCCGCCCTCCGAAGCCAAGGACGAGCACGAGGAGTTCCTGGCCGCCGGACGGGCCATCGTTGACCTGTTCGACGGCATCATCGAGCGGGCGAAAGCGGCGAAGTCAGCAGACGACATCCAGGTCCTGGGCGAGGATCTGGGCAACCCCCCATACAGCGACGCCAGCGAAAGGGCGGATAAGGCCTGCTTCGCCTTGCAGGAAGTGGCTGACCAGAACAACATAGACGTCGATCTCACCTGTGGGAGTTAGGAAGCCCTTTCCGGTTTACCTCGCAGCGCTGTTAGTAACGACGGCGGTCGCTGTGGCCGCCTGCGGCGGTGGCGGCGGCTCGAGCCTACCACCCTCGCCGACGCCCCAGGGAACCCCAGCGCAAACTGCGTCGCCCGAGGAGCGGGCTTACTTCGATGCCCTGAAGGCTGCCTTGGACGCCATGCACCAGCGGTCGGCTGAGCTGCGGGATTTCCGGGCCCAGGCCTTCACCTTGCAGCTCACGGAAGAACAGCGGCGCTCGAACTCGCAGGAGCTGGGGAGACGCTACCGGTCCTACGCCGAGGAGGCGCGCAATGCCCTCTCCCAGATCGTGGCCCCTGCTAACCTTGAGGCGGTACACGGCTCCCTGCTGGCAGCGGTGGATGGGCTCGTGAAGCTGGGCCAGGATTTGGAGTCCTACCTTAGCGAGTCGCCCGTGGCCACCAGCCAGGACTTTGCGGACGCCTTCGGCAGGGCCGACGGCGTGACCGTCGAGCAGCGCTTCCGCGACTTCTGCTTCGACCTCCAGTCGCAGGCCCGGGCTCGAGGTTTAGGCGTCGACTTGGGCTGCAACCAGTAGCCGCCCATAGCCGCAAACGGCCGCAGGCCGGTGACCGCGCCCCCTCCGCTCGGCCGGGCTCACCTCTGCCAGACAGCGCCGGTGTCCGGGGCCTAAACCCCTATAGCGGGGCACCCCGCCGGCAGGTTGGGGTTCAGACCCGCCACATAGCGCAGGACGCGCAGGGCGTCCACGGCGTCCACAGTGCCGTTGCAGTCCATATCCCCCTTCACGCCGGCCTCTGCCGGCCCGATGGGTTCGCAGCCCGCCGGCAGGTTCGGGTTCAGTCCTGCCACATGGCGCAGGACGCGCAGGGCGTCCACCGCATCCACATCTCCGTCGCAGTCCACATCGCCCTTGACGTAGGGCCCCGGCGTCGCTGTCGCCGTGGCCGTAGCCGTGGGCGTAGACGTAGGCGATGGTGTGGACGTTGGCGTAGGCGTGGGCGTTGGCGTTGGCGATGGTGTTGGCGTAGGCGTGGCGCCGTCCTGCCGCTGGGCGACGAAGACGTCGAACGCTCCGTTGCTGTCGCCGGGCACCAGGTTGCCGGCCGCGGATTCGAAGGCCACGTAGCGGCCGTCGGCGCTGATGCTAGGCTTGCGGCTCCAGTTGTTGCCCTCGCTGCCGTCGCTGGCCACCGAAACGCGGCTGGTCTCCCCCGTCTGCCGGTCATGCACGAAGACGTCCAACCACCCGTTGCTGTCGCCGGGCACCAGGTTGCCGGCCTCGGATTGGAAGGCCACGTAGCGGCCGTCGGCGCTGATGCTAGGCCAGGCGCTATTGCCATTGCCCTGGCTGCCGCCGCTGGCCACCGAGACGCGGCTGGTCTCCCCCGTCTGCCGGTCATGCACGAA
>DAOUAG010000195.1:0-7108 GCA_034433815.1 Dehalococcoidia bacterium
CCCAAGTCCCCTTTCACCGTCCAGATGGACTCCCGCTCGTTGATGATCTCGTGGGATTGATAGCCCCGGGTGAAGGGCGCCCAGTTGTTGATGTCGCGGACGAATTCCCAGACCACCGCACGAGGCGCTGCCATAGTAGTCGTGTAGTTCACCGTCGGCATGCGATGCCCTCCAACCCCTTCCCTAGCTAGGTTCCCTTGGCGGCCTGGGCCGCGTGGATGCCGCAGATGTACCCCCAGGTCATGCCTAGGCCTATCGTGCCTCCCCCTCCGTAGTAACCGGGTCCAGATATGCCCGCCATGGCGTTGCCGGCGGCATATAGCCCCTGGATCACCTGTCCGCGCACGTCCAGAACCTGGCCCTTGGTGTTGGTTCTCGGCCCGCCCTTCGTTCCGGCGGCTGCCACGTGGATGGACAAAGCGTAGAAGGGTGGCTCTTCTATGGTGCCAAGGTTGGGATGCGGTGCGTTGGGGTCGCCCATCCAGCGCTCGTACGCGCTCTCGCCGCGGCCGAAGTCCTCGTCCTTTCCTTTTCGGGCAAACTCGTTGAACCGCCGGATCGTCGCTTCCAGGCCGTCCGGATCGATACCCACTTGCTGCGCCAGTTCCCTCAGGCTATTGGCCTTGGGCAGCCACTCGGGGTCCGGGTCTGTGGGCATCACCGTCAGGATGGGGTACCGGCGCCGGAACTGGCCGTCCATAATGGACCAACAGGGAAGATTCCGGAACTCCAGGCGGTTAGGATCGAAGGTGTACAGGGCCTTGCTCATATCGTTGTAGTTGGCCCCTTCGTTGGTGAACCGCTGTCCGTAACGATTGACGACAGTGCAGTGCGGCAACGTGCGCTCGCCGATCACCCAGCGGCTGACGGGAAGGCCCTCATGCTCTTCTCCGGGGATCGTCGCGCCAGGATAGAGCCAGGCCTCGCTCATGTTTCCCAGGTCGGCCCCCAGCTCCATGGCCATGATCAGCCCGTCACCTTCGTTCTGGGGCGGGCTGCAGTGGTGGGTGATGGCCGTGGGCTGAAAGCGAGACCAGAGCTCTTGGTTCCACTCGAACCCGCCGCAGGCTAGGATCACACCGCCGCGAGCCCTAATCGCTACTTCACGGCCTCCTTGCTCCGCTATCAGGCCGACCACGCGGCCGTCTTCCTGAATCAGGCGCCGCGCCGGGGTCTCGAGCAAGATGGCGATCCCTCTGTCCAAGCACGCTTTGAGGAGGCGGCCGATGAGGGCGTTGCCCGAGCCGACGAGCCCCGCTTCCATCCTCTCCACCACCTTATCCATGGACACGCTGGCCGGATTGCCCATGGACTTGAGGGCCTCCTCCATGGTAAGGGGGACGAACATCAGGGGCGAAGGCCGCAACTTCTCTGCCCAGTCTCCCAGCTCGGCCTTGGCGAAGAACTCCTGGTCAAGACTGCGGCCGGCCAGCTTTCCTCCCGGGAACTCGGCCTGGTAGTCGGGTAGCGTGGTGGCTACGAAGCGCACCGGGGTTTTTTCCTCCAGGTAGCGAACCATCTGGTGCGCTGTATCGACGAACGTCTCCACCAGCTCGTCAGGGGCTCTCCCGGCCGTAAGGCGCTTGCAGTACGTCAGCGCTTCCTCGCGCGAGTCAGTGGCGCCGACATCCTTCATGTGATGGTTCATCGGCACCCATACTCCGCCACCCGAGACGGCAGTCGTGCCGCCGATCTTATCGGCCTTCTCCAGCACCAGCACCTTTGCTCCGTGGTCATGGGCCAGGATGGCCGCTGTGAGGGCAGATCCCCCGGAGCCCACCACTACTACATCCGCCTCCCGTTCCCATTTGACGTTCGCCATCTGTGTCCTCCTCTCGCGGTGCCGTCACGCCAGCTAGCGCTGGCCGCTCTTCGCTGCCAGGGCCGCATTTATCCCACATAGATAGCCCCAGGTCATGGCCGGACCGATGGTGCCGCCGCCACTATAGTAGGCGATGCCTGTCGGGCTGCCGGCGGCGTTTCCGGCGGCATACAGCCCTGGTATCACCTGGCCCCGCACGTCCAGCACCTCGCCCTTGGTGTTGATGCGCGGGCCACCGCTGGTGCCGAGGGCCCCCGGGTAGACCGGCAGCGCATAGAAGGGCGGCTTCTCGATGGAGCCAAGGTTGGGGTTTGGCAGTCGCTGGTCACCGGAATGGCGCTCGAAGCTCGTCTCGCCCCGGTGGAAGTCGAGGTCCCTGCCCTCCGCAACCATCTTGTTCCAGCGAGCCACCGTCTCGGCTAGCCCCTCGGGGTCTATGCCGACTTTGCGGGCCAGACCTTCTATCGTCTCGTCCTTCGGCAACCATTCCGGGTCGGGATCGCCCGGCAACACCGTCAGCACCGGGTATTTCGACCGGTATTGGCTGTCGAAAACCGTCCAGCATGGGAGATTGCTAAAGCTATACGTGAGGGGATCGAAGTGCTGGAAGACCCGCCCGATGTCGTTGTAGGGTGCCCCTTCGTTCACGAACCGACGCCCTTGCCGGTTGACCATGATAGTGTGGGGGGCGATGCGCTCGGAGCTAAGGAAGCGGCTCAGAGGCCGGCCCTCGTACTCCTCCCCCGGGATGGCGCCTGAGGGCTGCCACCAGGCGCAGGTCATGTTCGCTAGGTCGGCGCCTATCTCCATGGCCATGGTGAGGGCGTCGCCTTCGTTGTAGGGTGGGCTGTTGGGGTGGGTCAAAGGCCCCGGTAGAAACTTCCGCACCAGGTCCGCGTTCCACTCGAAGCCGCCCGACGCCAAGATGACCCCTCCGCGCGCGCCTATCCACAGGTCCTGGCCCTGGTGTTCCGCCCGCAACCCGGTAACCCGCCGCCCTTCGCGCACCAGTTGCACGGCTCTGGTCTGGAGCATGATGGTCACGCCCCGGTCAAGGCAGCCCTTAAGAAGGGCCCCGGCCAGGGCGTTGCCGCAACCCACCAACCCCTGGCCCATGCGTTGCACCAGCATGTCCATGGGCAGGCTCGAGGTGTCCGTGATCACACGGAACTGGGTCAGCATCTCTTCCAGCGTGAGCGGGAGCATGAAGATAGGCGCAGGGCGCAGCTTGTCCTCCCACGATCCCAAATCGCGTTTGCAGAACAAGACCGGCTCCAGGGCCCGCCCGCATTGCTTTCCGCCAACGCCGTCGGCGTAGTAATCGGGCGAGGTCCAAACGGAGAAGCGCAGCGGGGTGTGTTCCTCGAGGTAGCGCACCATCTGATGCGCAGTGTCGACATAGGTCTCGATCATCTCGTCGGGGACGCTGCCGGCTGCTAGCCTCTTGCAGTAGGCCAGCGCTTCCTCACGGGTGTCTTCGGCCCCAACCTCGGCCATGTGGTGGTTCAGGGGCACCCAGACCACTCCTCCCGAGACCGCGGTGGTGCCACCCACCTTATCGGAGCGCTCGAGGATGGCGACCCGGGCGCCCTGATCGTGCGCCAGGATGGCCGCCGTCAGCCCCGCACCGCCGGAGCCGGCGACTACAACATCGAACTCCTGGTCCCAGCTTCGCTCAGCAGCCACAGATCGATCTCCGATAGTTCCTAAGCCTGGAGGGGAGCGATGACTTCTCGCACGATGGAATCATCAGCCAGTACGCGGCCTGGAAGGTCAAGGTGGATGGCATCGAAGAGGCGGCCCCAGCGCTCCCGTAGCTGGACGCCGATCTCATCGTACGTCCCCACAGCGGCAAACTCATGGACCATCTCGTCGCTGATGAGGCGCGGCATTTCGCCCCACTTCCCTTCCAGCGACATCTTGTGAAGCGCTAGCCCAACCTCGCCCCATCCGTTGTGCTCCAGGACGGGATGATAGGTCCGCGTCGAGGCGTAGAAGGAGATACGTTGTTTGACATCCTGTATCGCTTGACGGACCTCTTCGGAGTTCCGTCCGGTGGCGATGAACGGCATCCCCACCACGTCGACGTCTTTCCGCGTCCGCCCGGCCTTTCGGGCGCCCTCCTCTATGGCTCCGAGGATGACATCCCGGGTGTACCTTTCGCCCGTCAGGGGGTGGAGCCTCACCCCATCGCACAGCTCACCGGCCAGGCGGCAGTTGTACGGGTTCACGGCGGCTAGGTAGATGGGAACGTGTGGATTTGGATTGGGGCCGGGGTTGAAGAAAGGCGACATAAGGGTGAACTGATAATGCTGTCCAGTGAAGTAATGGGGCGTATCCCCATTCTGGAAGGTTCGAAAGATCGCCTGGAGGCAGAGAACGTACTCCCGCAGTCTGGGGCCGGGCGGTGATGGCCAAGGAGTCGAGTAGCGCCGCTCGTTGTGGCCCTTGACCTGCGTCCCTAGGCCCAGGAGAAAGCGGCCGCCGGAGAAACGCTGGAGGTCCCAGGAGATCTGGGCCGTTACCATCGGGCTTCGCGGAAAGGCGATAGCCACATTCGTCCCCAAGTAGACCTGCTGCGTGTGCTCGGCGGCGACCATCAGGGGTACAAAGGGATCGTGGCCAGCCTCTGGCATCATGAGAGCGGCGAAACCCAAGGCCTCGAGGCGGCGTGCGTTCTCCGCTATTAGGCTGATGCCGGCCCCCCGTGCGCCTCTGCCAGCGTACTGGTCGGCCTCGACACCGAGGAGGTTAACTTCTACTCTCATTCTCTACACTGAAGTCTTTCCGCTGGCCCGTTTCAGAGGCATCGTGACAGCCCCCAGTCTAGGGGCCACTTTTACGGTCTGTCTGTCGGGCAGGTGCCCGACAGCCCGTCAGGCTTTGCATTACAAGCCCCCGCTTTGCATCCATCGATACGGCTTCAGGGTTTGACTGCCCCTGCACCTGCCTGCTAGTCTGCCGATCCGGTAGGAGGATGCTATGACGGAAGCGCCCATGTCAGCGCCAACGGGCCCCCTCAACGGCCTGAGGGTCGTGGAGGTGGCGACCATGCTAGCGGGCCCATATGCTGCCACCCTCCTGGGTGACTTAGGGGCTGATGTGATTAAGATCGAGTCTCCTTATGGAGATGAGAGCCGGCGTCTCGGCCCGGAGAAGCGGGGGGAACGCGGTCCCTTCCTCAGCCTCAATCGCAGTAAGCGCGGGGTCGTCTTGCGCCTGGACCATCCAAAGGGGCAGGAGGCGCTCGCGCGTTTGCTGCGCACTACCGACGTCCTGATCACCAACGTCCGGGAACCCGCCCTATCCGATCTGGGGCTCTCCTACCAACAGGTGTGCCGCCACCGGCCGGACATCATCTGGGCTGGGGTTACTGCCTTCGGCCCGGACGGGCCCTACGCCGGCCGGCCCGGCATCGATTTCCTGGCCCAAGGGTACGCTGGCCTCGTCTCTCTCAACGGGCCGGCCGAAGGTCCTCCGGTGCGTGTCACCGTGCCCCTAGTGGACGTCATGACGTCCCTGCTGGTCTGCTCGGCTGTGCTGGCCGCTTTGCACGAACGCTCGGCCAGCGGCCAGGGGCAGCGCATCGACGTTAGCCTGCTGGATGCCCTTCTCCACGCCCAAGGCACGGGGCTCACGAACTACTTTCTTACCGGCTACGTCACCCCTAGGGTCGGCAACCGTAGCCCGTACTTCGCTCCCTCCGGAGTGTACGAGTGTGCGGACGGCAAGAGGATATGCATCACCTGCCCGAGCCAGAAGTTCTTCCGCAACCTTTGCCAGGCCCTGGAAGTGGACTGGTACGACGATCCGCGGTTTCAATCCATCGAGTCCCGCCTGGAAAACGAGGACGAACTAGACGCTCTGATTGAGCAGCGATGCCGCCAGTATTCGAGGGATGAGCTTTTGGCACGCTTAATCGAGGCAGATGCCATGGCCGCGCCGGTGAACGAACTCCCGGACGTGGCCCGGGATCCCCAGGTGTTGCACAATGGCATGCTGGTAGATGTTCCCCATGCCAGCCTGGGCAGCGTGCGCGTCACCAACGTGCCTGTGCGCCTCAGCCGTACGCCCGGCCGGGTGCGCCGGGGCCCGCCAGTGCTCGGGGAGCACACAGCCGCGGTGCTGGCCGAGCTCGGCTACTCTGGCGCCGAGATAGATGCGTTGTGCGCTGAGGGCGTGGCTCTCCGCGCGGGTCAGGCCCCGTAGCCTCCGGTGCCTGTCTGTAGGCGCACCGGCTGCACAAGGCCAGCCCTCAAGGCCTCGACGAGATCCCGTTCCGTCGTCACCGGTTGGAGAAACCTAGTGGCGCAACGGCCCAGGGCAGCCCTCGAGTGAGCGTCACTACCGCCGATGGCCGGCATGTGCAGAGAGCGGGCGATGGCCATCACCAGATCGGCCGAAGCGAGGTCGTCGCCGTTGAACACCTCTAAAGCATCGTAAAGTTCGCGGGCGCTGTCCCAGGGCGTTCGCTGCTGCTGTGGCATCGGGTGTGCCAAGGCCATCGCGCCGCCTTCCTGCTGGACGATACGCCGGAGCCGGAGGACGTCGTACATCTCAGGGTGAAACTCCTCTACCCCAAAGACCAGGACATGCCCCGCTTGGGTCGCCACCTCCATTCCGCGCAGGACTGGGATGCCGTGCCGCTCCGAGAGCTCCCGCGCGGCAGTCGCGTCCCAGACCCGGTTGTGCTCCGTTACGCAGAGGGCCGCCATGCCCAGTGCCAGGCTCGCCCGCGCGGCGTCGTCGGGCGTTAGGGCACTATCGGTGGACAGCGGGCTCGTGTGGACGTGAAGGTCCACGAGGTGGTCTGCCGGCCCCGCGGCGCCTCCCGGCATCATCGGCCGCGGACGGCCTTGGTCAGCTCAGGCAAGATCTCCAGGCAATCGCCAACCACGCCGTACCGGGCGTAACGGAAGATGGCGGCTCCAGGATCCTTATTGATGGCAACTATCGTCTTGGAGGCGGAGCAGCCGGCCATGTGCTGGCTAGCCCCCGAGATCCCGGCCGCTATGTACAGGGCGGGCCGAACGATCTTGCCCGTTAGCCCTACTTGTCGCGATGCGTCTACCCACCCGTCGTCGACAATGGGCCGCGACGCCGCCGCCATTCCGCCGAGCGCCTCGGCCAGCTCCTCCACCAGACGGAAGTTGGCGGGGTTGCCCAGGCCCCGGCCGCCAGCGACTATCACCGTGGCTTCCTCCAGCCGCGGGCCCTCGGCCTTTGCCGGCGATAACACGCGGATCCGCTCTTGCACGTCGCTTACGTCTATGTCTATGGTCCGCA
>DAOUAG010000196.1:0-2011 GCA_034433815.1 Dehalococcoidia bacterium
GGCTGAAAGCCGCGGTGAGGCCGGGGAGCCACAGGGAGCAGGCCCACTTGTTGGCGCCCAGCTTCTCGGTGGCTTTAACCAGCCCCTCCCGGGTGAGGTTGGGGCCGGCCAGCTTCAGCGCCTCCACCATCATCTCCGCGCGGCACCAACCATAGGCGGTGGCTTGGCCAAACGGCAGGTTCGCCTCACCGTACTGGGCCATCAGGTCGTGCCACTTCTTTACGTTGGGATCGCTCAGGTCGTTGAAGGAGCGGAACTCGGCCGTGCGGATGATGCCGTCGGAGATGGAGGGGTCGCCGATGAGGTCGAGGAGCTTCTCCGTACCGGCTTCGGCCACGAGCCAGGCGGGCTTCCAGCCGTTCTGGGCGGCCACCTTGATAGCGTTAGCGGCCTGGTTGGGGAGCACTGCTACGATGACGACCTCGGCGCCGGCACCCTTAAGGTTGAGGACCTGAGAGCTGAGGTCGGCCGCGCTGCTCTCAGCCTTCTCTGTGCCGACTACCTGAGCTCCGCTGCCCAAGGCCTCCTTGGCGGACTTTTCAACGTCGGCGCCGAAACCGGTGGTTTGCACCAAGAAGCCTATCTTCTTCCCCGGGAGGTTCTTGAGGACGTAGTCCGCCAGCGCCTTGCCATCTACTAGATAGGTAGGGGCCCCCATGAAGTGCAGGGAGTTCGTACCCGTGAGAGGGGTGACAAACTCCGCGTTGTTGGCGCAGATGAACATGCTAGGCACCCCTTGCTCGTCCAGATATGGAAGGGCAGCCTGGTTGCCGGGCCCACCCAGGTTACAAAATGCGGCAAAGATGTTGTCCTGCTCGACCAGCTTCTTTGCGCACTGGACGGACTGGGTGGGGTTAAAAGCATCGTCACAAAGGATGTATTCGATCTGTTTCCCATAGACGCCACCTTGGGCGTTGATGTAGGCGAAGTAGGCCTGGGAGGCCTTAGGAAGGACCGCATAGGCAGCCGCTGGGCCCGTGAGCGAAGTGAAGGCGCCCAGCGTGATCTTGGTAGCGGTGACGCCGGGCACCCCCGGCTGCTGGGTAGGCGGCGGCGTGTCGGCGGGTGTGGCCTGCGCCGTGGCAGTCGGGGTAGCCGCCGGGCTGGGCGTAACCTCCTCGCCGTCCCCGCCGCAGGCAGCCGCCATCAGGATCGCGATAGCTAACGTCACCACACCAGGGAACAGCCCCGCAAGACGCTTAGACATGACCGTTAACCTCCTCGGCGCGTTACCGCGCCCAAAGTTAAGTGAATCTGCTGAGCTGCAACTCTTCTCTAGCATGGTTAGCCGCCTGAAAGGGGATAGGTGGCCTCGGCCTCTCCGGTGATGACGGCCTCGCCGTTCTGGTTGAGAACTTGAAGGGCGCATACCACGAGGCCCACCCCATCACGCTCGGTCTTTTCTGCTACGGTGCCGCAGAGAGTCAGGCGGTCCCCAGGCCACACGCGAGACCGGAAACGGACGCTGTACCGCCGCACTGTTCCCACCCCGAGCCAGCGGGTGACGGCGCTGGCCAAGACTCCGGCTGGGAACATGCCCATGGCGAAGATGCTGGGGTTGCCCAGGCTCCGGGCGTACTCGTCGTCGTGGTGCAGAGGGTTGAAATCGCCGGAGGCGCCGGCGTAACGCACGATATGGGTCCGCGTGATAGGGCCTATGACAATAGGCTCGAGCTCGGCGCCTTGGCTGAGCTGGGCGAAGATGCGAGATGCGTCATCCATCTTTGGCCTCGGCACCTGCAAGGGGTTCGGTTTGGACCAGCACCTGCCGCATACGCAGGACTGGCCGCCCCTCGCTGTCGCGGAAGGATGTTTCTATCTCTTGGAAGATGAGGCGGCCACCGCGGCGCCCCTGCTTCTCCCACCTGGCGCCCAAGCGCTGCTGCCCGACCAGGGTCTCGCCTGCTACCGGCAGTCGGAAGTACTCGAACTGCTGCTCCCCATGAAGGGTCCAGCGCATGTCCAGGCCGTGCTGCACTTCGTTCTCGGGTCGCTGGAAAAAGCGGCTGAC
>DAOUAG010000197.1:0-7193 GCA_034433815.1 Dehalococcoidia bacterium
ATCCATCGTGGACAAACCCTTCAGCGCCCGGGTCAACACCAAGAACAATACGCCACCGGTCATCCATACGGAGATCGTGCCGGGCGACAAGCTGCGAATCCTCCTAATGCCCAAGGGCGGCGGCTGCGAGAACATGAGCCGTTTCACGGTGATGCTGCCGGGTGCGGGCAAACAAGGGATAACGGAGTTCGTGCTAAAAGCGGTAGAGGAGGCCGGCGGCAACCCTTGTCCACCCATCATAGTGGGCCTGGGCATAGGCGGCACGGCCGAACACGCCATGTTCATGGCCAAGCACGCCCTAACCCGCAAGCTGGGCACCACGAACCCAGACCCGGAACAGGCCGAGTTCGAGGCAGAACTGTTGGAGAAGGTGAACGCCTTGGGCATCGGCCCGCAGGCCGTCGGCGGGCGCACCACGGCCCTGGCAGTGCATATCGAGACCTATCCCACCCACATCGCCTCGCTGCCCGTGGCAGTCAACCTCCAATGCCACTCGGCGCGCCTGAAAGAGGCTATCCTGTGAGCCACCGGCAGCCAGAGATACGACGGGAGGGCTAACCATGGCTGAGTATCACATCCAGCTCCCTTTGACTGATGACGTCATAGCCACCCTGCGGGCCGGCGACTACGTCTACCTCACCGGCAGGCTGTACTCGGCGCGGGATGCCGCGCACCGCCGCATGGTGGAGGCCCTAAAGAAGGGCGAACCGCTGCCGGTGGATATCCGCGGCCAGGTCATCTACTACGTAGGGCCAACGCCGGCGAAGCCCGGGGCCATCATAGGCTCCGCCGGGCCCACCACCTCTGAGCGCATGGACGGCTTCACCCCCATGCTGCTGGAGGCCGGACTCAAGGGCTGCATCGGCAAAGGGGGCCGCGGACCGGCCGTACGAGAGGCGCTGCAGAGATACAAGGCGGTGTACTTCCTGGCCGTCGGTGGCGCGGGCGCCCTCCTTTCCAAACAGATAAAGTCCGTTCAGGTGGTAGCCTACGAAGATCTGGGAACGGAAGCCATCCGCGTTATGGAGGTGGAGGACTTCCCTGTCGTCGTCTGCAACGACATCTATGGCGGTGACCTGCTGGAGCAGGGAAAGGCCCAATGGCGCCGACCGGAGGTCCTGGCGAGATAGCGATCCGCGCCCCAGCCCCCGTTCCCACCCCGGGCCCCTCATGGCCGCTGCGGCTTCCCTTAGGCTAGCGTATGCTTGAGAACAGAGGCCGCGGATAGCACCGTGAAACGCATACGAGAAGGCATCTACCAGACGGTCACCCCGTTCCCGGAATATCACCGGCGGGAGGCGTACGCCCAGCGCCTGGAGCTAGAGGCGCACCCAAGGGTAACCCGCGGGCTTCCCTACGTCCTCCCCTACTTCGTTGCCAGCCGGGGCGAGACGCTGCTCGTGGACTGCGGCTGGAACACCCAGGACGCGTACGATGCTCTACAGGAGCAGCTTGCGGAGGCTGGAGCCAGCGTGCGCGACATCCAGACGCTGGTGCTGACCCACGCCCACCCGGATCACTGCGGCCTGGGCGGCAGGATCCAGGCCGAGAGCGGCTGCTCCGTCTGGCTCCACGAGCTCGAGGTTCCTTTCTTGCGCACCCGCTACCAGGAGCCAGAGCACGTTCTCGACCAGTTGGAGGCTTGGTTCGCCCGCCATGGTGTCCCCCCGGGCGACCGCACCGACCTGGAGCGAGCATCCATGGCGCTCCGTTTTCTGGTGGCCGAACTGCATCCCGACCACCCTGTTAAGGGCGGGGAGATGCTGAAAGTGGGGGATTTCGCCTTCGAGGTGATCTGGACGCCTGGGCACTCCCCGGGCCATATCTGTCTCTATGAGCCCAACCACCGGCTGCTCCTCTCGGGCGACCATGTGCTCCCCACCATCACGCCCAACGTCAGCCTTCACCCGCAGCAGCGGCCCAATCCCCTCGCCGACTTCCTGGCCAGCCTCCAGCGCGTGGCGAGCCTGCATATCGACCGCATGTTGCCAGCCCACGAGTGGGATATAGAGGACTTCCAGGGCCGCATCCGTCAACTCTTCGACCACCATCAATCCCGCCTGGAGGACATGCTGGCCGTGGTCGGCCATCATGAGTCGGTGACCGCCCTGGAGGTGGCGCAACGAGTGCGCTGGACGACTGGGACTTACGATAGCCTCCCGCCCTGGATGAAGCGCGCGGCCATTGGGGAGGCCCTCTCCCATTTGGTCTACCTGGCCCAGGAGGGCCGCCTGCGGCAACACGAGGAAGACGGCCTGGTCCTTTTCCAGAGGGCCTAGCGCAAGGCTGACGCCGGGTCAGGCGGGGAACCGGCTAGCGGCTCTTGTTTCCTGTGAGCTTGCCCAGGAACCAGCGCACCGGGTCGTAATAGCGGTCGGCCACCCGCTCCTTCAGCGGGATGATGGCGTTGTCTGTGATGTGAATGTCCTCCGGGCAGACCTCCGTGCAACACTTGGTTATGTTACACAGGCCGACGCCTGCTTGGCGCCGGGCCAAATCCAGGCGGTCTTCAACGTCCAGGGGGTGCATCTCCAGCTCCGCCAGGCGCATGAGGAACCTGGGGCCGAAGAAGCGCTCCTTGTTCTCTGGGTGATCGCGGATGACGTGACAGACGTTCTGGCACAAGAAGCATTCGATGCATTTGCGGAACTCCTGCCCCCGATCCACGTCCATCTGCTGCATACGATAGTAGCCGTCGCTAGCTGGCCTGGCGCCTGGCTTGAAAGCGGGGATCTGCTTGGCCACCGCGAAGTTGAAGGAGACGTCCGTCACCAGGTCCTTGATGATAGGAAAGGTCTTCATTGGAGCGATGGTGATGACCTGTCCTGGCTCGAAGAGGCTCATGCGGGTCATACACATGAGTCGGGGCTTGCCGTTGACCTCGGCGCTACAGGAGCCGCACTTACCGGCCTTGCAGTTCCAGCGCACCGCCAGGTCGTGGGCCTGGGTGGCCTGGATGGTGTGCACAACGTCCAGCACCACCTGGCCCTCTTCCACCTCGACGGTGTAGTCCTTGAACTCACCGCCGTTCCGGTCGCCCCGGAAAACGCGCATCGTGTACTGTGCCATCTACTTCTTCTCCTCGAACAAGGCCGCCAGGTCCGGCGGCATCTGGGGCAGCGGCTCCTTGGAGACCTGAGGCTCGCCATCGGGTCCCATGCGGATCACGATGTTGACCTTGCCGTACTCCGGGTCAGCGTTGGGATAGTCCTCCCGCGTATGGGCACCGCGGCTCTCCTTACGCGCTAGGGCCGCCAGCGTTATGGCTTCCGAGACGAAGAGCAGGGAGCGAAGGTCCATAGCGAGGTGCCAGCCTGGGTTGTACTGGCAGTTGCCCTCCACGCTTGTCTGCTTGGCCCGCCGCTTCAATTCCCGAATCTTCTCCAAGGCCTGTTCCAGCTCGTGTCCCGTCCGGATGATGCCCACCAGGCTCTGCATCGTCTCCTGAAGCTCTCTGTGGAGGGCGTAGGGGTTCTCGCCGCCATCCCTTTCGAAGTGGCTCATCATATCGGCCGCCACAGCCTCCACCTCGTCCGTATTGAGGGACGGCATGGACACGCCCTTGGCATATTCGGCGGCCCCTGCGCCGGCCCGGCGGCCGAACACCAGGAGATCCGACAGGGAGTTGCCGCCCAGACGGTTAGCGCCGTGCATGCCACCCGCGCACTCGCCGGCGGCGAAGAGGCCCGGCACGGTGGAAGCCGCTGTGTCCGCATCCACGCGCACGCCGCCCATCATGTAGTGGGCCGTGGGGCCTACCTCCATCGGCTCCTTCGTTATGTCCACATCTGCCAGCTGTTTGAACTGGTGGTACATGCTGGGGAGCGCCCGTTTGATGTATTCCGCGGGCCGGCGGCTGGCTATGTCCAGGTAGACGCCACCGTGGGGGCTCCCCCGGCCGGCCTTGATTTCGGCGTTGATGGCCCTCGCCACCTCGTCCCGGGGTAAGAGGTCGGGCGTGCGGCGGTTGTTCTTCTTGTCTTCGAACCAGCGGTCGGCCTCCTCCTCCGTCTCCGCCGTCTCGGCCCTGAAGAACTCCGGTATGTAGCGAAACATGAAGCGCTCCCCCAGGGAGTTCTTCAGCGTACCGCCCTCACCGCGGACGCCCTCCGTCACCAGGATTCCACGCACGCTGGGAGGCCAGACCATGCCGGTGGGGTGGAACTGCACGAACTCCATATCGATGAGGTCCGCCCCTGCCCAGTAGGCCAGGGAGTGGCCATCGCCGGTGTACTCCCAGGAGTTGGACGTGATCTTATAGGCCTTGCCGATGCCCCCGGTGGCCAGGACGACGGCCTTAGAGTGGAAGACGATGAGGTTGCCGCTCTCCCGCCAGTAGCCCACGGCGCCAGCGATGCGGTTGCCGTCCTTCAAGAGGCGGGAGATGGTGCACTCCATGAACACATCGATGCCCTTGTGCACCGCGTGCTGCTGGAGCGTCCGGATCATCTCCAGCCCTGTACGGTCACCAACGTGCACTAGCCGGTCGTAGCGATGCCCGCCAAAGGGCCGCTGAGAGATGCGCCCGTCGGGGGTACGATCGAAGAGGGCGCCCCACTCCTCTAGCTCCCGAACCCGGTCGGGCGCCTCCTGGGCGTGGAGCTGGGCCATGCGCCAGTTGTTTAGCATCTTTCCGCCGCGCATGGTGTCGCGGAAGTGCACTTGCCAGTTGTCCTCGGGATAGATATTGCCCAGGGCGGCGGCGATACCGCCCTCGGCCATCACGGTGTGGGCCTTGCCCAGGAGGGACTTGCAGACCAGGGCCGTCTTGGCCCCCATAGCCGAGGCCTCGATGGCGGCGCGCAGCCCTGCTCCCCCCGCCCCCACCACCACCACATCGTATTCGTGCCTCTCGAACTCCCTCACATTAGCACTCCCTTAGAACCCTTTCCAGGTGTTAGGATCGGTTATCGTCCCGTTGGCCACCAAGCGGATGTAGATATCCGTGAAGACTATGAAGATCAGACTGGTCCAAGCAAAGGCCCGGTGGCTCAGGTTCCATCGCGAAACGTAGTCCCAGAGCCGCTTCCGGGTTTGGCGGAACTTGCTACAGCTAAAGCAATCCAGCCCGCCGCCTATCCAGTGCCGCAGGGAGTGGCAGGAGAACGTGTACATCATGAGGAGGTAGGCGTTCACCACCAGGATCACCGAGCCGAGGCCTATCCCAATGTCACCCTTGTAGTAGAAGCTGCGGATGGCGCCCCACCACAGGATGGGGACGAAGACCAGGGCGGCGTACATGGCGAAGCGATGCAGATTGTTCAACCAAAAGGGCACCACTGTCTCGCCGTTGTACCTGCGGCCCGCGTCTCCAACGGCGCAGGCCGGGGGCGATAGGAACCACGACCGGTAGTAAGCCCTGCGATAGTAGTAACAGGTGGCACGGAAGGGCACCGGCCCGAGGAGCACTATGAGGGCCGGGGAGATGAAGATGCTGTCGTTAGCCTCGAAGAGTTTGGGTTCGAAGACCGGGGATAGGTAGGGCCCGGCTTCGAAATCCCATTTGTCCAGGAAGATACTGACGCCAAGCCAGCCGAAGAAGACCAGCAGGCTTACCGCCGTCAAAGCGGGCTCGATCCACCAGGCGTCGGCACGCAGAGTGGCCAAAAACCCGAGTCTGTGGGGAGGGTTCACCGTACTCTGTGCTTGGGCCATCGTCACCTCCACAGAAGCTGGGCTGCCCGTGTCGCGGGGACGCGCGCAGTTATCGGTATTTCTTTGGTGGCCGCGCCCATTCTATCAGCGGCACCTATCCGCGTTCAACGCCGCGCCGGGATCCGACGCGCGCTTCTTTGTGCCAAGGGGGGCCTGTCCCCGATCTTCCCTTCCGCCCATGTCAGAGCGCAAGCCTCCTGGCGGCCAAGAGCAGGCCGATGATGCTCTTGGCGTCGCGGATCTGGCCGGCGTCCACCATCCTCAAGGCCTCCTCTAGGGGCACCGGTTGGACCACGATATCTTCGTCCGCATCGGCCTTTCCGGGGTCATGTTGCAGCCGCCGGGCCAGAAACACGTGAATGAACTCCGTAACGTAGCCCGGCGAAACGTAGAATCCCGCGATCTTCTCCAAGTGCTGGGCGCGCTGGCCGGTCTCCTCCCGCAGCTCGCGCTGGGCCGCCTCCTCGATGGTCTCGCCGGGGTCCACGCCACCCGCAGGGATCTCCAGCAGTACGTCGCGCGCCGGCAGGCGATACTGGCGCACCATGAGCACGTGCCCGTCTTCGTCCACCGGCACGATGGCCACTACCTCCGCGTGCTCCACCACCTCGCGCCGCGCCTCGGCGCCGTTGGCCAAACGCACGGTGTCCTCCCGCAGGCTGAGGATCCGCCCCTCGTAGATCGTTCGCGAGGCGATGACCTCCTCCCTGCCCGGCTCCTCGCCCATAGCCAACCCGCCGTCCTACTTGTTGGCCGGGATGCCGTTCAGGTCGAACAGCTCCGGGTGATCCGATGCCTTCAGGACCCGCAACCAGTCCAGCCTCTCGGCGAGGGTAGCCCAGTATTCGTGCGAGCTCCGGAAGCGCACGAAACGGGCGACGTGGGGGCTGCGGCAGACCGTGACGGTGGCGCCGTTCTCCAGGGGGCGATCCACCTGGCCGTCGACGCTGACGATGGTATCCTTGTCGGCGCTCACCATCAGGTCGATCACCGTCTCTGGTGGAAAGACCATAGGACGCGCCGCCGCCATGTGGGGGGCCACGGGCGTCAGCACCAGATCCCTGGACTCCGGATGGAGGATCGGACCGCCCGCCGAAAGGGAGTAGGCTGTGCTGCCGGTGGCGGAGGCCACGATGATGGCGTCGCACCGATGGACGGCCAGCCGCATGCCGTCCACCGATACGTCGATGTAGACCGGTCGCGCAACGTTGGCCCGGCCGACAACTACGTCGTTCAGACCATGAAAGGTTACCCCCCAGGATGGCACCTGCGCCTGGAGCATCGTCCGTTCCTCTATCCGGCAGCGGCCCTCGAGGGCGTCCGTCAGGCGTTGAAGGGCCTCGCTGGGGCGTACCTCGGCTAGGAAACCCAGGCGGCCCATATTCACCCCCAGCACAGGCACGGCGTGCGGAACCACAGAACGGGCTGCGTGGAGCATGGTGCCATCGCCGCCCAGGCAGACCAAGAGGTCGGTCCCTGGGACATTCTCCAGCATCTTCTGGTCTTCCCAGTCCGACGTCTGCCAGACCTCGGCCACC
>DAOUAG010000198.1:0-11974 GCA_034433815.1 Dehalococcoidia bacterium
GCCACGGATGCCCTCGATGCGCAGGTCTGGGCGCAGGGCCGCGATCTGGCAGGCCCGCCTCGGACTGCCTGTGCCCACGGTGGCGCCGGGCGGGAGCTGGCCCAACGGCAAACCGCCCCGCGATACAAGGGCGTCCCGCGGGTCCTCCCGGGGCGGGATGGCGGCCACGACCAGTCCAGGCGTCTCCACCACCGGCAGGTCCTTGAGGCTGTGCACCGCCACGTCGATCTCGCCGGCCAAGAGTGCCTGCTCCAGCTCTGCCACAAAGACGCCGCGCCCACCCATGTGGGTCAGAGCCGCTTCCGAGCGGTCACCAGTGGTGCGAATGATACGGGTCTCGACGGCGAGCCAGGGGTGCGCCGCCTTGAGAGCGTCCGCCACCAGGCCCGTCTGGGCCAGGGCCAACTGGCTTCCGCGGGTGCCTATTACGATGTTGCGCCGGCCCACGGCAGCCACCGGCCCCTAGTTCTTGCGATTCCGGCTGATCCGCTCCGGATGAACGTCGAAAAGGTCTTGAAGGGCATCCATGTACAGGGCCTTGTCCGCCCCGTCCTTCAGCCGCGCGATAGGCCGGTCCAGCATCTTCTTGACGATGGCATTGGTCATGGCCTCGATCCGGCGGCGGGTCTCCCCGTCCAGACCCGGCATCCGCCTGAAGGCCTTCTCGACCTCTTGGCGCCTGATGGCCTCAGCCCGCTCGCGGAGGGCGGCTATCACAGGCACCACATCCAGCGACGACCACCAACGGGCGAAGTCCTGCACCTCGGCCTCGACGATGGCCTCCACGCGGCTGACCTCCGCCTGGCGGCCCTCCATGCCCTTCGCCGCCACGTTCTCCAGGTCGTCGATGTCGTAAAGGTGCACGCCCTCGATGGCCGCCACCGCGGGGTCAACATCCCTTGGCACCGCTATGTCGATGAACAATAGAGATCGGCCTTCCCTTTGGGCCATGACCTCCTTCACTTGCGCCGCAGTTATGATGAAACCCTCGGCGCTGGTGCCGCTTATGACGATATCGGCTTCGGCCAAGGCCCGGGGTACCTCCGTCAGGGGCACGGCCTCAGCATCGGCCCCCAGCTCCTCCACCAGCGCCAACGCCCGGTCTGGCGTCCGGTTGGCTACGATGATCTTGGAGCGAGCGTAGTGGGCCAGGCTCTTCGCCGCCAGCTTGCCTGTCTCGCCGGCGCTGATGACCAGGATCGTCTTGCCGGCCAGGTCGCCCAGGCTTTCACGGGCCAGGGCCACGGCGGCAGAGCTCACGGAGACGGCCTGCCGGCTGATGCCGGTCTCAGCCCGCGCCCGCCGGCCGGCGCTGATCGCCGAGTGGAAGGTTCGGGAGAGCACGCCGTCGAGGGTACCCGCCTGGGTCGCGGCTGACATGGCATCGCGCACCTGGCCCAGGATCTGGTGCTCCCCCAGCACCATGGACTCTATACCAGCGGCCACCCGGAAGAGATGGCGCACCGCGTCCAGGTGCCGCAGGACGTAGAAGCAGGACGCCGGTACGTCGGCTTCCTTCAACCCGTTCAGGAGATCGATGAGGTGCTCCCCGATCGCCTCACGGCTCCGTACCGCCGCGTAAAGCTCCGTGCGGTTGCAGGTAGAGAGGATGGCGACGCCGTCCACGTGACGGGAGGCCGCGGCCAGCGCGAAAGGTAACTCGTCCGCCCCGAAGGCAAGCTTCTCCCGCACCTCGACGGGGGCCGTCAGGTGGCTCACGCCCACACAGACTACGCAGGGAAGGTCGGCCTTCATTTCTCCCTCGACGGGGCGAGGAGGCGTTTCAGTAGGAGATCTTTGGCTTCGTCGCGTTTCCCGCTGCCCAGGAGGCGTTTGATTTCGGCGTCCAGGGCAGCGTTCCAAAGGTCATTGGTGTTCCTGCCGCAGCGAGGGCAATCGCCCACCGTGACGCCGCCGTCCCGCAACTCTTTACGCACCTCGGTGGCGAGGGCCAACAGTTCCGCATCCTCTTCGCCAAAGAACTCCTCTATCTGCTCACGGAACTTCCGGGCCATAGCGGGGCTGCCGCCGCTGGTGGATATGGCCACGATGAGGTCGCCCTTGCGCACGATGCTGGGCATGATGAAATCGCAGTTGGGCGGGTCGTCGACGGCGTTAACCAAGACGCGCCTCTCCCGCGCTTCCTTGGTCACCTCTGCGTTGACCGAGCGATCGTCCGTTGCCACAAAGGCCAGGGCGAAACCTTGTAGGTCCCCCGGCTCATAGCCGCGTGGCACGTGGCTGACGCGCCCCTGGGAGGCGAGCTCCTGAAGCTCGGCCGAGAGCTCGGGGCTGACGACGGTCACGTCGGCTCCTGCTTCGAGCAACCCCTGCACCTTCTGGAATGCTATGTGGCCCCCGCCAATAACCACCGCCGGCTTGCCCGCGATGTCCAGGAACACAGGGTAGTAGCGCATCGCCTGCGCAGAAATCACGATCTCGCTGGAGTCCCGGCCCGGGCTTCGTCGTAGGCAGCGGCGATGGCCAACAGAACTTGGTCAGCCAGGCTGGACAGCAGCTCCCAGATCTCTGCCGCTTCCTCGGACGAGAGTTGGCTCTTCTGCGACAGCTCGATAGCCGTGTCATCCAGCCCTTTGCGGAAGAAGGTGAAGGCCTCCAAAAAGTCACGCAGAGGCAGGCCATCGTTGGCCAGCTCCTTGCCAATCTCCTGGCCGATCTCTCGGGCCTCTTCAAGTAAGCGAGTGCGCCGTGCGCCTCTTGTGAGGTACTCCGATACGAGCGTTACCAGGCGCCTTCCCAAGAGGCGCATCCTCTCCCGCTGGCTTTCGTTAAGGTTTGTGAACCAAGGGGCCGCTTGGCTGCGTCCCCGTTGGAGCCGCCGCCGGATGCGGGTCAGGGCCAGGCTACCTATGGCGGAATACGGTTCACGCGGGCCTTGGCCGGCCACCAGGGCCCTCAGGTCATCCTCGGAGAAGCGCCGGTGGCCACCGGGGGTGCGGAAGGATCGCACCTGGCCAGCGTCCGCCCAGCGGCGGAGGGTCGATTCGTTCACCCCCAGGAGCTTGCAGGCCTGGCCTAAGGTGATCCAGCGGCTAGACAGAAATTCAGGATCCTCTCGGTAACGTGCCACGGGCGGACCTCACTAAATTGCGTAAACCGTGCACTACGGGGCATTCTGACGAGATTTTACGCCGCGCCTTTCCGCGATGTCAACGCGAAGGGCCGCCGTCCCTGCGGCCAGCCAGGGCAGCTTCAGTATAGGGCAATATGGTCTTGACCACATCGACCCTTGAGTCCAACCGCTTGCCGAGGCCGCTGAGGAGGCCGGTGACCCGCATGATAAGTAGGAGCTCCCTAGGCAGATCGACGATGGGGTTGGCACGGATGGCCCTGGCTATTCGTTGGTTAGCCTCCGCCACGAGGTCGGCGTCAGCGTAGGCGCGGCCCGGCGCGCTGCTCTCTAGAAAGCTGCGGCCCAGCACTACGTAGGTGCTAGTGTCCGAGGGTCGGGCCAGGCGCACTCCCAACTCTTGGAACGCCTGCACCATGGCGGGCATATCGAAACTGAAGAGGGCCTGGCAGAGCCGCGCGTATCCCAACCTGAAGCCGTCGCCATAGCGACGGCAGAGGCCGAAATCCAGCATCACTAGCTTCGGTCCTGGCCGCACGAACAGGTTGCCAGGGTGCGGATCGGCGTGGAACATCCCGTGAAGGAACAGCTGCTCGCAATAGGCATCGCTAACCAGTTGCGCCACCGCCTGGGGGTCGATCCCGGCGCGCCGCATGGCGTCGACGTCGGTGATCTTGATCCCGTCGGTGTACTCCATCGTGAGCACCCGCCGGGTGGTGTACTCCCAGACGATGCGGGGGACGATGATGTCCTGGCGCCCAGCGAAGTTGCGAGCTATGGTCTCAGCGTTGCGGCCCTCGTTGATGAAGTCCAGCTCCAGGGGCACGTTCTCGGACATCTCTTCCAAAAGGGGCGTCAGGTCCAGCGCCCGCTCCAGCCGCGCCAGGACCCGGACCAGGAAGGCGATGTTCCGTAGATCCTCTCGGACTATCCCCTCGATGCCAGGGTACTGAACCTTGACCGCCACGTCCCTGCCGTCCCAGCCGTCCCCAGCGTTGGGGCTTCTCTCCCGCAACCTCGCCCGGTGCACCTGGGCCAAGGATGCCGCCGCTATTGGCTGGGGATCGAAGTCGGCGAACACGTCGGAGATCGGTCGCCGGAGGGAGCGCTCGAGACGGCGCCGTATGACCGAAAACGGCCTAGGCGGCACCTGATCCTGCAAACGCGAGAGGACCTCTATGTATTCCTCGGGCATGAGGTCCGGCCGGGAGCCCACCACCTGCCCGAACTTAATGAGGAGACCTTGCCTGCGCACGGCCAAACGGTAGAGGCGCTGGGCTGACCAGCGGTGGTGCTCGCGCCGGCGGGCCTCACCGTCTTTCAGCCCCAGGTGGCGCTCGGCCAGGGAGATGGCCTTGTAGCCAAGATAAACGCGGGCAGCCAGGCTGCCCACCGAAAGGAAGCGGTCGAGGCGTTCCGTCAGACGCACACCCCCATTATAGGGTTGGCCGGCGGCGCCGGCGGCAGCGCGCTCCCCAACCGCCCTTTGTGCTAACCTAGGGCGTACGGGCCGCGAGAGGAGGTCTGCGCCAATGGCCAATATCGTTGTGTGCTCCCGCTGTGGGCAAGAGAAGGAGGGCCTGGAGTCCGCTCCAACCGGCGGCCCCATGGGCCAACGGGTTCTGGAAAACGTTTGCCAGACTTGCTGGCTCGAGTGGCGAGAGACCTCCGCCCAGCTTATCAACCACTACGGCCTCGTTATGGGCGACCCCCAAACCCGCGCCGAGATGCGCCGGGTGATGCGGGAGTTCCTCAACCTCGAAGAGGACTAGCGGGAACCTAGCGGCCCCCAACGCAGGAGCCGCGAAAGAACGAGAGACACCACCGATACCACGGCGGCGCCCACGAAGGCCGGCCAGAAGCCGTCTATCCGGAAACCGACGCCCAGGACGCGGCAAACGGCCTCCACCAACAGCAACACCAGAGCGTTGACCACCAAGACGAACAGGCCAAGGGTCAGAACCTGAAAGGGGCAGGTCAACACCATCAAGACCGGTCGCACCACGGCGCGCAGGAGTACGAAGATCGCTGCCGCCGCCAGTAGGGCGCCAGCGTCGTCGATGAAGACCCGTTCCTCGCCCCACAGCCAGTTCACGAACCCTCGCGCCGCCAGCAGGCCGGCGATGGCGATGCCCCACTGGGCGGCGGCCCGCGCCACCCAAGGGACATCTCGGTCCCAGGAGGACTCGCCCTCCCGCCAGACACGGAAGAATATGATTCGCGGCATAGCCTTGTTAGATTAGCAGGAAAGGGGCAAGATGCAACAAGGGATTTTTCTTCCCCCTGAGGTCTGCTGACAGGGAGGTCCTATGGACGCCTACAAAGTCATCGTGAGCAAACGCGACACCCGGGCCTACACCGATAAGCCCATTCCTGATGACGTTTTGCGCCGCATCATTCAAGCCGGTCGCATGGCCGGGAGCTCCAAAAACACCCAGCCCGTCCGGCTCGTGGTCGTCCGGGACAAGGCCTGGATGGCGGAGCTGGCCAAATGCGGAAACTTCACCGAGCCCCTGGGGCCGGCGCGGGTGGCCATCGCAGTTTGCACCGAAGACAAAGGCACCACCAAGGAAGACTTCGATGCTGGGCGCGCCGCCCAGAACATCATGCTGGCCGCCTGGAACGAAGGGATAGCCTCCTGTCCCGTCTCCATGCACAACCAGGAGTGCATAACCTCTAAGCTAGGGCTGCCTGCCGGCTGGCGAGTGCCCGTCATGATCGCCCTGGGCTATCCGGACCCCAACGTGCCCATGTCCCTCGGGCGCAAGCGCCGGCCCCTGGAGGAGTTCGTGCGCTGGGAACGCTGGTCGTAGGGCGCGCCCTCAGGCCTGCCCGGCCCGAAGCCGAAGGGCAGGCCTCTTTGCCCACGCCCCAGCCTTCGGGCTGGGGTGGCGCCAGCGCCGCGCAGAGCGGCAGCAGGTCGTATAATCGCGTATCATCGGAGCCGACAAGATAACCCGAGGGGAGGGCACGCATGACTATCGCCCAACAACGCATCGCCGGACCTGAGAGACCCGGCGGCCAGGGTCTGGACCCCAACCAAGAGGAGTCCGGCAATCGAGCCATCATCGCCCTCCTCACCGACCCCGTCCGGGGCCCCGAGACCGACCTCGTGATCACGTATCGAAGCGCATCTGACGGCCAGGGGGCCTACGAGGTCTGGGCCAAGCGGGGTATGATTCGCTTCCTGAGGGTGCTGGACGACGGCGGCTATGGTTACCAGGTGATCGAGCAGATAGGGGAGAACCCCATCGCCGACCAGGACCCCACGGCCCTGGCCACCCTGGCGGAGGAGCTGGAAGCCGGCGCCAAGTCCGGCTTCTCCGGAACGGACCCGGCGAGAGCCTTCGTAGAGCCAGAGAACCTCACCTATCCCCTGGCCTTCGAACGCATCGCCCAGCTCTTCGACAGCCCCAATGCGCCGGACATCGTCATCAGCCCCAAGAGCTACGCCTTCGGCCGGCAGCCGGGGCAACATGGCGCCCTGGACGTCGTGCAGTCGAGGGCCCCCTTGGTGTTCTGCGGCCCCGGCGTGCGCAAAGGCATCACGGACGCCATCTGCGCCCAGGTGGACGTGGCGCCTACCCTGGCCAAGCTCCTGGGCATTCCGCCCATCGACGGCAAGGATGGCACCGGCCGCACCTCCGGCGAGCGCGGCGCCAGCCCAGACGTCTATCTCAAGCGGCAGGACGGGCGGGTTCTCAATGAGATCCTGGACCTGGACCCCGGCGGGCAGCTCCGCCAGAAGCCCGAACGAGTCTATCTCTTCCTCCTGGACGGCCTGAGCAACACCGAGCTACTGGAGCGGGTCGAGAAGGACAAAGAGTCCATACCCAACTTGGCGCGCCTCTTAGAAGAGGGGCTGGTGTTCCGTTACGGCACCATCGTCAACTTCCCTAGCATCACCTGGCCCAGCCACAACACCCTGGGCACGGGAGCCTGGTGCGGGCACCACGACATCGTCAACCCCGTGTACTACCTTCGGGAGAAGCGCAAGACCGTCGCCCCCCAGGGGATGCAGTTCGACACGGCCAAGTTCCTCTCGCAGGAGGTGGAGACTATCTTCGAGGCCGTGCACCGCGCCTTCGGCCGCTGGGACGGCCGCCAAGGCGTGGTGACCGCCTCCATCAACGAACCATGCGTGCGGGGCGCCCTTCACGGCACCCTCGAGCGCAAGCTGCTGTCAGACGAGGCAGAGTTCCGGGAGATTGCCAAAGCCAACCGCGACGACACCTGCCCCCGATGGAAGGAGGACGGCCAGGATGGCGTCCACCGCTACTCCAGCGTCGACGGCCTGGGCCTGGCGCAGGCGCTCCTCTTGTTCGGATCCGACACCATGCCGCCACCGGTCTTCACCTTCCATGAATTCGCCCTGACGGACGCCGTGGGACACGATTACGGACCCCACCACGAGGCGATGCGGGACGCCCTCATCGAGACCGACAGGCGCATCGGCAAGATCATGGCGCTCCTGGAGGCCCGGGGGCTCAAGGACTCCACCCTTTTCGTCCTCAGCGCAGACCACGGCATGGCACCCATCGACACGGAGCTTGCGGCCAACCAGGTGCAGGCCGTCCTGGACGCCGGACTGAAGGCCGTAGTGCCGGCACCCTGCATCTACTTGCTGGACATGGAGGTCGTCCTGGAGCCGGCGATGGACGGCCGGACCGTCACCGTCACCGTCCTGGCCAACGACGCTGACGAGAGCGGAGAGAAGCCGCCGCTGCAGGGCGCCAAGGTACGGATCATCGGACACCGGGGCGCCGTGTACGCCGAGGCCGAGACCGACGCCTTCGGCGTAGCGGGCTTGCCGCTGCCGGTGGACGCGGCGCCCGACGAGATCGTTGTGGCCGTCCACCACGAGGATTACAACCCGCGGCACATACGATTGGACGGCGTGAACGTAGTGGAAGATCTCCGGGAACGGTTGTACGGGCCCCGAAAGGCCCAGTAGGCCCCCTATTTCCCCGCGGTCATCCCGCGACGCAGGTTGGCCATCTCGATAGCGGCTTCCAGGGCGTCCAACCCCTTGTTGCCTTCCACGCCGCCTGCCCTCGCCAGCGCTTGCTCGTCGGTATCGCAGGTCAAGACCCCGAAGATGCAGGGCACGCCGGTATCCAGTGCCACCCTCTGGATGCCGGCCGCGGCCTGGGTAGCCACGTGGAGATAGTGGTCGGTCTCGTGCCGTATGACCGCCCCCAGGCAGACGATGGCATCGAATCGCCCCGACCTGGCCAGTTGCTGTGCCACCTGCGGCAGTTCGAAGGACCCCGGCGCCCACACAACCTCGTGCTCTTTCACATGGTGACGCCGCACGCCCTCCAACGCCCCGGCCAGCAGGCGAGACGTGACATGCTCATTGAAACGCGAGACGACGATGCCCACCCTTAGGGCCGAACCGTCGAGTTGGCGCGAGGGCGCTTTCTCGGGCATCAGAAAAACACCAGCATCCCGTTTTGCCCTGATTATAGGCCCCCCGGTCTGACCACGGATAGAGGCGCACAGGAGTAGACAGATCTGGGCGCCGCCCGCGGCAGGTTCCCAACAGCCAATCCCTAGAAGAGGGAATCGCTAATCCGGATTGATGTATCCCATTCCCCTTGTTTTAGCACTCACTAAGACATACGCTGGGGTTGGAGCTGCCGGATCGGCGGCGGCACGAACTCTTAAGAAAGGAGCGTCAGGCGTCGGCGCGCTGCGCCTGCCTGAGAATACGGAGATGGTACAGACATCGAACCGGCCCGCCACCCAGTTCTCCATGGAGCTGAACGACGAGCAGCGGCAGATCCGCGAGTGGGTGCACGGCTTCGCCAAGAACGTGGTGCGGCCCGCGGCCCACGAGTGGGACGAGCGGGAGGAGACGCCGTGGCCCATCATCCAGGAGGCCGCCCGCATCGGCCTCTACTCCTTCGAGTTCATGCAGACCGCCTTCATGGACCCCACGGGGCTGACCATGCCGATAGCCCACGAGGAGCTGTTCTGGGGCGACGCCGGCATCGGACTGTCCATCATGGGGACGGGCTTGGCCGTGGCCGGCATCTTCGCCAATGGCACCCCCCAGCAGATCGCCGAATGGGTGCCGCAGTGCTTCGGCACGCCCGAAAAGGTGCAGCTCGGCGCCTTCTGCGTCAGCGAACCGGACGCTGGCTCCGACGTCAGCTCCCTCCGCACCCGGGCCGTCTACGACGAGGCCAAGGACGAATGGGTCTTGAACGGCACCAAGACCTGGATCACCAACGGGGGCATCGCTGCCGTCCATGTGGTGGTAGCCTCGGTGGCGCCGGAGCTGGGTGCGAGGGGCCATGCCACCTTTGTCGTTCCGCCGGGGACGCCGGGTCTAAGCATGGGGCAGAAGTTCAAGAAGCACGGCATCCGCGCCAGCCACACGGCGGAGGTGATCCTGGACAACTGCCGGGTGCCAGGGAGCTGCCTTCTGGGCGGCAAAGAGAAGCTGGATGAGCGGCTGGCCCGGGCGCGCGAGGGCAAGAAGACCTCCAGCCACGGCGCCCTCCGCACCTTCGAAGCATCCCGGCCCACCGTGGGCGCCCAGGCCGTCGGCATCGCCAGGGCAGCCTACGAATACGCCCTGGAGTACGCCAAGCAGCGGGTGCAGTTTGGCCGGCCCATCATCGAGAACCAGGCCATCGCCTTCAAGCTGGCCGACATGAAGACCCGCATCGATGCCGCGCGCTTGCTGGTGTGGCGGGCGGCCTGGATGGCCCGCAACGGCAAGCCGTTCGAGAACGGCGAGGGGTCCATGTCCAAGCTCTACGCCGGCGAGACCGCCGTCTGGGTCACCGAGGAAGCGATCCAGATCATGGGCGGCTACGGCTACGTCCGGGAGAACCCGGTGGAGCGCTGGCACCGGGACGCCAAGATCTACACGATCTTCGAGGGAACATCGGAGATCCAGCGGCTGGTCATCGCCCGGGCCATCTCCGGCGTGTACATCCGCTAGGCCGGAGGGCCGTGGCCGCACCTACATGGGCATTTCGATGAAGTGGCCCAGCTTATCGCGCTTGGTCTCCAGATAGCGCCGGTTGTGGGGGTTGGGCGTGGCCAGGATCGGCACCCTCTCCACCACCTGAAGGCCGTAGCCCTCCAGGCCTGCGCGCTTGGCGGGGTTGTTGGTTAGGAGGCGTATCTTCTTCAGGCCGAGGTCCATCAGGATTTGCATGCCGATGCCGTAATCCCGCCGGTCGGCTGCGAAGCCCAATGCCTCGTTGGCCTCGACGGTGTCCAGGCCCTGCTGCTCCTGGAGCTGGTAGGCCCGCACCTTGTTGCAGAAGCCGATGCCGCGCCCCTCCTGGCGCATGTAGACGAACACCCCCCTGCCCTCCTGCACGATGCGCTGTAGCGCCAGGTCCACCTGCTCACCGCAGTCGCAGCGGAGGGATGAGAAGACGTCTCCGGAGACGCACTGGGAGTGCACCCGCACCAGAACCGGCTCCGGCGTTGTGATATCGCCGTAGACCAGCGCAGCGTGCTCGTCGGGATCGATGGCCGAGCGGTAGGCGTAGAGGGTGAACACCCCCCAGCGAGTGGGCAAAGTGGTGGCCGCCACCCGCTCGATGAGGCGCTCCCGCTGGACGCGGTAGTTGATGAGCTCAGAGATGCTGATGACCTTGAGACCGTGCCGGTCGGCGAACTTTTTGATCTGGGGCAGCCGCATCATGGTGCCGTCCGGGTTCATGAGCTCGCAAAGGACGCCGGCGGGGGAGAGCCCGGCCAGGCGGCAGAGATCCACGGTGGCCTCGGTGTGGCCGGCGCGCACCAGCACTCCGCCTTCCCGGGCCCGCAGGGGATACATGTGACCCGGCATCACGATGTCGCTGGGGAGCGATTTCGGGTCTGCCAGCACCCTTATCGTCCGCGCCCGGTCAGCCGCCGAGACGCCGGTGGTGATGCCGTGGCGGGCGTCGACGGAGACGGTGAAGGCGGTGCCGTACTGGGCCTGGTTGTTGCCCACCATGAGGGGGATGCGCAGGTGGTCCAGCCGCTCGCCCGAGAGGGGCACACAGATGATGCCGCTGGTGTAGCGGAGCATGAAGGCGATGGCCTCCTCCGTGACGAACTCCGCCGGCATCGTCAGGTCGCCCTCGTTCTCCCGCCCTTCGTCATCCAGGATGATGACGAAACGACCCCGGCGGTACTCGTCGATGGCCTCCTCGATGGTATTCAATCCCTTCTCGCGGGCGGTGCGGGCGCGCCGGTGCTTGTCGATGGGCTCGATTTTGGGGAGCTCGGTCTTCGCCATTGAGGCCTCCTTCGCTGGTCCCGTCCCGTTCCCCGACGGGTACGGGCTCAAATTATTATAGCGCCGCAGTCCGTCAACGGTCTTTGGAAGGCGAATACCGGAAGTACGCTTGCGGATAACACCGGGGCAACCCAGGAGCTCGCCATCCCCCTCCACGCGGCCGCGGGTCAAACGCCCGGGTCAGAGGGGTGCCGAGGCCTCAGGCCTCTGGGGTCAGCACCACGATCGGGATCTCGCGCCCAGCCCGGACCTCGTACTCTCGATATCCCGCATACTCGGCCAAGAGCATCGGCCAGAGGCGCGCCCGCTCCTCTGGCCCGGCCACCTTCGCTGTGCAGCGCAGAACCGTGGGACCCACCTGTACGCGGGCCTGGGGGTGGGCTCGCAAGTTCAGATACCACGCGGGATAACGGGGGTCACCGCCGTTGGAAGCAACAACCACCAGCGCATCCCCATCCCGGTGATACAGGAGCGGCGTGGTGCGCTCTTTCCCGGTCTTACGGCCCTTCGTGGTGAGGAGGAGCATCGGCTTGCCGGCGAGGCTAGAGCCCAACCTCCCGCGGCTGGCCCGGTACACGAACCTGTGGACGAAAGCGATGGACCGGATAAGGGGCCGGATGTTGGGA